>JAQGIK010000166.1 GCA_028291265.1 Caulobacter sp.
CGGCGACCGGTTCGGCGACCACCGAAGCCGGCGCGGCCTTGGCGGTCGGCTTGGCCTTCGCCGCCGCTTTCGGCTTGGCCTTCGCCGCCGCTTTCGGCTTGGCCGCAGCCGCCTTCTTCGCCGCCGGAGCTTTCACGACCGGCGGATCGGCCGTCAGGCCCTTGCTGGCCAGCCAGTTGGCGATGTCGGCGATGACGTGGTCGGTGCCGGGTTCGTCGACGATCCAGTGGGCGTTGTTGGGGTATTCCAGATAGTCGCCGCCGACCCGGCCGTACTTGGCGCCGACGCGGCGCACGTCGGCGATCGGGGTGGCCCGATCCTTGGCGGCGCCGATGGTCAGGACGGGAACCGTGACCTTTGTCTCGTCGATGGTGGCGATGCCGTGCTCATCCTTCTCCGGATAGGCCAGGTCGTTGTAGACGCCGCCGCTGTCATAGACGGCCCCGGCGTAGATCTCTGCGTGGCGGGCGGCCGGCACGCGGTTGAGCACGCCCCATTTGAAGCCGGTCGGCCAGATCTTGTGGGACTTGGCCTCCGGCTTGCCCGAGAACAGGATGTTGCCGAAGGTGATCGCCTGGGCCAGGGCGCTGCCGCTGCGCGCATCGGCCGGGGAGGCGGGGGTCAGCAGGATGGCGGCCCGGCCGACGCCGCGCTCGGCCAGCTTCTGGGCGATCAGCCCGCCCATCGAGTGGCCCATCAGCACCGGCGGTTGGCCTGTCTCGGCCTCCAGCTGGCGGGCGGCGGACTCCATGGCGTCGACATAGTCCTTCAGGCGCAGGCTCGGCAGGTCGGCCGGCGGCTTGCCGACCGTGCGCTTGTCAGGGAACAGGGTCGGGGTCTCGACCCGCCAGCCCTGGCCGCGGAAGGCGCCGGCGAGGCGATCCCAGGCCTGGCCCGTGCAGCCCACGCCATGGATCATCAAGATCGCACCACTCATCGCCGTCCCCGCATATTGTCTGAAAGCCTGGGCCACCTGTTCGTAGGCGGCGCGTTTGAACGGTACGATGAGCCTGGGCGCCTCGTCGAGTCGCGCCCAGCGCCAGTCGTCGAATTCGGGCGTTCCGTGGGCATCCAGCCGGACTTCGCGGTCCTTGCCGGTGAAACGCATGGCGAACCACACCTGCTTCTGGCCGGTCCAGCCCTTGGTGAACTTCGAGCCGCGCGCGTAATGCGGAAAATCGTAGGTGATCCAGCCTTCGGTCCGCCCGAGGATCTCGGCCGATCTGACGCCGGTCTCTTCCTCAAGCTCGCGCCGGGCGGCGGTCTCGAAGTCCTCGCCGGGATCGATGCCGCCTTGTGGGAACTGCCAACGATGCGCCGCGTCCGTGGATGCGCGCCGGCCCAGCCAGACGCGGCCGTCGGGATGGAAGAGGACAACCCCGACGTTGGGGCGATGCTTGGGATAGTCGTTCAAGACGAGAGCCTTGCTGCTCAAAATGGAAAGTGTGGGCGGCTTGTCGGCTCGATGTTAGGCTCCAAACATGCACCCGTTTCCACCCGCTGACGAGTTCCAAAGCCTCGTCGGCCGTACAATCGAGGTGATCACCCTCGGCCCCTACCAGACAGCGTTCCACTTCGAAGGAGGCTCGAGTCTCGTGCTGGAGGACCGGCTCTGCCACATCGAGCCGGACGGTACGGTCTGGACCTATGATGGCGTCGCCCATAGCGGCCCGCCGCTCGTCCTGCATCGTCTGGTCAACCAGGTGATTGTTTCCGTTGACCGCCAGGACCTCAGTCTCACGCTGGGACTGGTCGGTGGGGCAAAACTGGTCGCCTATTCTGAAATCTGTCCCTATGAATCCGGCCACTTCTGTTCGGCCGATGGTCGAATTCTGGTGTTCTGAGGTCTCTAGCGCCCGCTCAGCAGCGCCGACGCCGGCGCCAACTGGAACCCACGGCCCTCAAGCGACCGCGCCCAAATGGCCGCGCTCTCCAGCGTTACCGGGTAGGCGAAGCCCGAGCCCATGGCCTGGCCGTTCGACCGCGCGGCCGTCTCGAGGGCCGCGAAGTTGCGGGCGATGGCTTCGGCCGACAGGTCTTCGTCGACGATGCGGTCGGCGCTGGCGCGGGGCGGGCCCATGCCTTTGCGAGCCGCCAGGCCGTCGTCGATGAAGGCGACGCCGCGTTGCTTGAGCACGCCGCTGAAAGAATTCATCGCCGGGCCCGATGCCACGAAGCGGCTGCCCAGGTAGTTGGTGACGCCGAAGTAGCCGCTGGCGCGCGACAGCACCCACTCGGTCTTCTTGACGATCTCGGCCGGAGCGCCGGCGGCCAGCAGGGTGTAGGGGCCCGGGTCGTTCTGCGGATAGTCGTTGGGCTCCATCGGCGTCTCGAGCAGCACCTCGTGGCCGTTGGCCCGGGCCAGGTCTATCCAGCCCTGCAGGCCTTCGGCGTAGGGCGCGAAGGACAGGGTCACCTCGGCCGGCAGCAGTTCGATGGCGCGGCGGGTGTAGGCCGGGTTCAGGCCCAGGCCGCCGATGACCAGGGCCACCTTGGGCTTGCCGTTGGCGGTGAAGGGCCGGGCGTAGGCCTGCCAGGGCTTCTGGCCATTGCCGGCGATGATCGGCAGCAGGGCGCCGCCGGGGCCGGGCGCGGTCAGGCCGGGAAAAGGAGCCTGGGGCAGGGCGGAACCGCCGCCGGTGGCGACCATCGAGCCGCCGGAACCTTCCAGGCGACCGCCCTCGGGCAGGGTGATGACGGCGGAGCCGCCGATCACGCCGTTTTCGGCCAGCTGGATGGGTTCGTCCGACAGGGTCAGCTCGTCGGTGGTGACGATGGGCGCCTCGCCTTCGTCGGCGAGGGCTTCCTTCCAGCCGGGGACGTCGGAACCGGCCTCGGCGGCGTGGGCCAGCGACAGCCGCACGATCGGCGTCCCGGCCTTGGCGTCGCCCATGACCATGATCAGGGTGATCAGGGTCAGCAGGAACATCAGGCCCGCGCCGCCGGCGCTGAGCCAGGGGTTGGCCGCCACCCGCAGGGCGAGGGCCCGCGCCTGCCCGCCACGACTGGCGGGCGGGGTGGGGAGCGTGTGCGGAATCTGCGGCTTGCGCGAGAACATGGGCGGACGGCGCCGAAGCTGGAAAAGGGTCCGCCTAGACTGCCCGGGTATGGTTAATGAACCATGCAACTAACCCCCGCCCGCGCGGCGGGCGAGGGGGAATGGTCGCCTATTTCTTCGGCGTCGAACCGGGCTTGGGCGCCACCGAGGCGATCTTCGGGGCGGCGGCCGGCAGCTTGGGCGTGGCCTGCACCGAACCGTACTTCAGGACCTCGATGGCGCGGGCCAGCTGGAAGTCCTTCTTGTCGTCGAAGGTGGTCGGCGGCGCTTCGGCCGGGGTGTGGGCCTCGCGGCGCACCTTGCCCTCTTCGGCGTTCAGCGAGTTGCGCAAGGACGCTTCGCTGAACTGGAAGGAGCGGTTGGCGATCAGTTCGGCCTGCTCGCGGGTGGCGGCGACCTCGAGGTCCGGCTCGATGCCGGTCTTCTGGATCGAGCGGCCGGCCGGGGTGTAGTAGCGGGCGGTGGTCAGCTTGACCGCCCCGTCGCCCTGGCCCGGCAGGGCGATGACCGACTGCACCGAGCCCTTGCCGAAGCTGGTCAGGCCGACGATCTCGGCCCGCTTGCGGTCCTGCAGGGCGCCGGCGACAATCTCGGCGGCGCTGGCCGAGCCGTTGTCGATCAGCACCACCATCGGCAGGCCACCCAGCAGGTCGCCGGCCTGGGCGTTGTAGCGTTCGATGTCGCGCGGATCGCGGCCGCGCTGGCTGACCACTTCACCGCCATCGAGGAAGATGTCGGCGACGCCGACCGCCTTGTCGAGCAGACCGCCCGGGTTGCGGCGCAGGTCGAAGACCAACCCCTTCATCTTCGGGTTCTTCTTCTGCAGGTCCTTGATCGCCGCGACCATCTCGTCGGTGGCGTTCTCGTTGAAGCTGCTCAGGCGCACATAGCCGTAGTCGCCCTCCATGCGGGAGGTGACGACCTTCTGCTTGATCACTTCGCGCACCAGCTTGACGTCGAAGGGGTCGGACTTCTCGCGGGCGATCGACAGCACGACCGTCTCGCCCGGCTTGCCGCGCATCTGCTTGACGGCCTCGTTGACCGGCATGCCCAGCACGCTCTCGCCGTTGACGGCGGTGATGAAGTCGCCGGGTTTCAGGCCGGCGCGGTCGGCCGGGGTGTTGTCCATCGGCGAGACGATCTTGACGACCCCGTCCTCGCTGGTGATCTCGATGCCGAGCCCGCCGTATTCGCCGCGGGTGGTCTCCTGCATGTCGGTGAAGGCGTCGCCGTTCAGGTAGCCCGAGTGCGGATCGAGCGAGGAGAGCATGCCCTCCATGGCCGCCTCGATCAGCTTCTTCTCATCGACCTCGACGACGTACTGCTTCTCGGTCATCTCCAGCACGTTGCCGAAGACTTCCAGCATCCGGTAGGTTTCGGACTTGGGCCGGGCCGTCGCCTGGGCCTGCTGGCCGATGTAGGCCATGGTGCCGGCGCCGAGGGCGAAGGCGCAGGCGCCGATCAGAAGATGCTTCTTGAACATGACCAACCTTAAAGGGCTCCAATGCGGCGCCATCAGGGCCGCGAGACGCAACAAAACTATCCCGTACAAACGGGAATATATCTCTTAACGCGCCGACAGCCAGCGAGCTGGATCCATCGGGGCCCCATCGCGTCGGAGCTCAAGATACAGCTCCGAGCCTCCGGGCGCACTTGCGGCCATGCGTCCCACCGGCTGGCCGGCCGTCACCGGGGTTCCGGCGGCGATGGACGCCTGGTCGAGGCCGGCCAGCACCAGATGGAAGCCGGTCTGTGTTCGAAGAATTAGGATGACCCCCCAACCGGTCACCGGCCCAGCGAATTCAACCCGCCCTTGAACCGGACTGACCACCTCGCCCCCCGAAGGCGCACGCAACCACAGCCCCGGCGAGCTCGGCGCCGAATAACCGCGCACCACCTGGCCCTCGACCGGCCGGCGAAGGGGGCCGGGACCTTCGCCCGAGGCGCGGCGCGGGAAACTGTCGACCAGGGCCCCCGGAGAGCCGAGCTCGCGGCCGGCGGCCTGGGCGGTGTTGGGATAACGAGCCTCGATCTCCTGCTGCTGGGCCAGCAGCCGTTCGAGGTCGCCGCGGCGGCCGGCGACGCGGCTCTCGGCGGTGAACAGCGAGGCGCTGGCGCCCGCCGCCTGGCGGCGCAGGTTGGAGATTTCGCGGGCCTCGGTGGCGTAGCCGCGGGCCCGGCGCTCCAGCTCCGGGGTCATGGCCCGCATCAGGATGGCGGCGCGCACGGCGTCGCGGGCGTCGTCCGGGCGGACCAGCAGGGCCGGCGGCGGGTCGCGGCGGAACAGGGTCAGCGCCGCCAGCAGGCCGCCGAGGCGCGAGCGCTCGCGGCCCATCTGGGCGGTCAGCGCCGTCTCGCGGGCATTGAGCAGGGTCAGGCGTTCGCGGGCGGCGTCGACGTCGCGACCGCCCTGGGCTTGGCTTGAGGCGATGCGGCGCAGCTCCTCGCGCAGGGCGGCGATCTCGCCCTTGGCGGCCTCCTGGCTCTCGATGCTGCCCGGGCCCATGACCAGCATGGCGCGCGCCGACGGCGCATCGGCCGGCTCCTGCGCCGCGCTGGCGGCGGCGAGGGCCGACAGCGCGAGAACGGTGGCGAGGGCGAGGGGGCGCATCCCTCCTCTATAGCGAACTCTTCCCTCCGTAAGCGAGCGGACTCATCGGCGCGGGGGATCCAAACTCTCCCCCCGCAAAGCGGGGGAGAATTGCTCAATCCCGGTGATAAGGACTGCCGGCCAGGATGGTGACCGCGCGGTAGACCTGTTCGGCCAGCATCATCCTGGCCATGGCGTGCGGCCAGGTCTGGGGGCCGAAAGCCAGGGTCTCGTTGGCGGCTTCGAGGATCGACGGGTCCAGCCCGTCGGCCCCGCCGATGATCAGCACCAGCCTCCGCGTCCCGCCATCGCGCAGGCCCGCCACCCGGCCGGCGAAGGCGCGGCTGGTCCAGGCCTTGCCGTGCTCGTCGCAGGCAATGACGTGGGCGTCCTTCAAATGGGGGATCAGCACCTCGGCCTCGGCGGCCTTGCCGGGTTTGCGGGCTTCGACCTCGACGATCTCGACCGGACCCAGGCCCAGCGCCCGGCCCGAAGCCGTGGCGCGCTGGGCGTAGTCGGCGGCGAGGGCGGCCGCGGGGTCTCGCCCCAGCCGCCCCACCGTCAGCAGCGTGACTTTCAGTTGGCCGCCTTGATGTGGTTGGAGTCGACCGACCAGATCTTCTCGATGTTGTAGAAGCTGCGCACTTCCGGCCGGAACAGGTGGACCACGACGTCGCCGGCGTCGATCAGCACCCAGTCGCAGTGCGGCAGGCCCTCGACCCGGGCGCGGCCGTGGCCGCCTTCCTTGATGGCGCGCAGCACGTGGTCGGCCAGCGCGCCGACATGGCGGTGCGAACGGCCGGACGCCACGATCATGGAATCCGCCATCGGGCTTTTGCCCTTCAGGTCGATGAGGACAATCTCTTGAGCCTTATCGTCGTCCAGCCTGGACAGGATCAGCTCTTCGAGCGAGCCCGGACGGGGCTCGTCGGTGGAGGCCGGGATGACGGCTTCCTGCGCCTGGGGCGCTAACTCGCGGTTCAGCGGAGTGCTCCTTGTTCTCTCGCTACAAAAAGGAGCCATAGCAGGTTTTGCGGCGTTCGTCAGGGCTAGTGAATCGCCGGCCCCGGACCGCCTTGCCGCTCGGCCCCTGAGACAGTCGGTCGCATGGCGTGCAAAGCCGGGCGCTGCCCGTTCCGGTCAAACCAAATCTAAACACACGCCCTGCTATGGAGGTCGTCTGATGAGCGCCAGAACGACGTCCATTTCCCGCCGATTCCTGATCAGCGTCGGCCTGTTGTCGATTGCGGTCACCCTGATTGCGTTCGGGGCCGCCTTCGTCGCCTTCCAGCAGGAGCTGGAGCGGCGCGAGATCGCCTACCTGCGCGACTACGTCACCCAGCGGGCCAATCAGGAAGAGCGGCGGTTCACCGACCTGGCCACCCTGCACCGCGACGCGGGCACGGCGATGAAGGTGCGCATGGCCAAGCTGTCGGACGGCGAGACCAACGCCCTCTTCGACCAGTACTTCCCGCTCCATGCCGACGGCACCCGCCGCAGCCGCGACGCCGCCTTCGACGGTCAGGCGAAGGGCGACGGCGACTACCTCTACGGCGTCGGCGCCTTCATCAAGGACGGCGCCCATGTGCCGATGACCGAGAAGAAGGCCCTGGTCGCCGCCTACCAGGTGGTGCCGCGGTTCGGCGAGGCGGCGGTCACCCGCTATGACAATTTCTACTTCTTCACCCCCGGCACCCGGCTGGTGATGTTCGCGCCGGGCCGGCCGGACAAGTTGATGTTCTACCGCCACGAGGCGCCGGCCAATCTCGACATCTCCGGCGAGGAGATGAGCAAGATCACCGGCATGGCGCTGAACCCGGCCCGCGACATCCGCTGCACCAGCCTGCAACGGCTGCTGCAGGACAATGTCGGCGAGCGGCTGGCGACCGGCTGCATGACGCCCGTCGATGTCGACGGCAAACATATGGGCGCCTTCGGCTCGTCGATCGAGCTTTCCGGTTACTTCATGCGGGCCATCCGCGACACCAGCCGGGGGGCGGTCAACCTGATCACCACCGGCTCGGGCGAGCTGATCGCCTACCCGGGCTTCGCCACCCCCGGCAAGGCGCCGGAGGCGACGCTGGCCGCCTACGAGAAGGACATGGGCCTCAAGGCCATGATCGGCGAGATCAAGGCCCAGAAGGCGCCGCGCGGCGTGGTGCGCAGCCCGGACGGCAAGTACATCATCGCCTACGGCCAGCTGCGCGGGCCGGACTGGTATTTCCTGATCCGCTATCCGGCCAGCGCCGTGACCATGGCCGCCGCCAAGTCGGCCGCCTGGATCCTGGCCCTGGGCCTGGTGGCGGCCATCCTCCAGGCCTTCCTGGTCATGGGCATGGCGCGCAAGGTGATCGGCAGTCCGCTGCAGAAGCTGGCCGCCTTCGCCGACACCCGCCGCCGCGACCCGCAAGGCCCGATCCCCGCCGCCGAGGCCTCCGAACTGCAGAGCATCGAGGCCCGCCCCGACGAGATCGGCGCCCTGGCCCGCGCCCTGAAAGCGGCCCGCGACGAGGCCAGCCTGGTCATGGGCGAGCTGGAGAACCGCGTCCGCGCCCGCACCGCCGAGCTGGAACGGGCCAACCAGGAGAAGTCCCGCTTCCTGGCCAACATGAGCCACGAGCTGCGGACGCCGCTGAACGGCGTCGTCGCCGTCTCGGAGACCCTGGCCCGCGAACAGACCACGCCGCGCGGCAAGGAACTGGCCGAACTGATCTCGTCGTCGGGCCGCCTGCTGGAGCAGGTGCTGACCGACATCCTCGACTTCTCCAAGATCGAAGCCGGCGAACTGCGGCTGGAGAGCGGCGTGTTCGACGCCCAGACCCTGGTCAACCGCATCGGCGCCCTGCATGCCGAGGCCGCCGCCCTCAAGGGGCTGGACCTCGACTGGTCGGTCGACGAGGCCGCCGCCGGCGCCTGGCAGGGCGATGGCGTCCGCATCACCCAGATCCTCTCCAACCTGCTGTCCAACGCCGTGAAATTCACCCACGACGGCGGCATCACCCTGCATGTCGGCCGCCGTGACCACGGCCTGGCCTTCAGCGTCAGCGACACCGGCATCGGCTTCGACGCCGAGGCCGGCTCCCGCCTGTTCCGCCGCTTCGAACAGGCCGACGCCTCGATCACCCGCCGGTTCGGCGGCACGGGCCTGGGGCTGGCCATCTGCCGCTCGCTGGCCGAGCTGATGGGCGGGACCATCCAGGCGGCGTCCAATCCGGGCGAGGGCTCGACCTTCGTCGTCACCCTGCCGCTGGAGCCGGCCGAGGCCGCCCACGAAGGCGAGGACGCCGCGCCCTCGGCCGAGGCCGAGGTCGAAGGCATCCATGTGCTGCTGGCCGAGGACCATCCGACCAACCAGCGGGTCGTGCGGCTGATCCTCGAAGCGGCCGGCGTGCGCCTCGACGTCGTCGAGACCGGCGTCGCCGCCCTCGAGCGGCTCAGCGTCCAGGCCTACGACGTGGTGCTGATGGACATGCAGATGCCGGAGATGGACGGCCTGACCGCCACCCTCCGCCTGCGCGAGCGCGAGCAGGCCATGGGCATTCCCCGCACGCCGGTGATCATGCTGACCGCCAACGCCCTCGACGAACATGTCCAGGCCAGCCTGGCGGCCGGCGCCGACGCCCACCTCTCCAAGCCGGTGCGGGCCGACAAGCTGCTGGCGGCGGTGGCGGCGGCGCTGGAGCCGATGGAACCGGAACTGGCCCAGGCGAGCTAAGACCCGCCCCGCCCGCAAGCCTTCGCTCAGGGCTTGGCCCGCATCCTGTCGCGCATGGCCGTCGAGGAAGCGAAGTTGAACGGGCCGCGCAGATAGACCCAGGCCGGGGTCTTCATCGTCGCCAGCAGCGGCGCCTCGCGGGCCGGGCGGCGGTAGTGGGCGAAGCGCCGGGCGGCGGGCGACAGCCGGGCCTTCAGCGAGGCCCAGGGGCGCGAGACCACGGCGACCGGCACCTCGCGCATCAGCTGGGTCCAGCCCCGCCAGCGGTGGACGTCCTTCAGGCTGTCGGCGCCCATGATCCAGACGAAGTGGACGCCGGGATACCGGGCTTTCAAAAGACGCAGGGTGTCGATGGTGTACTGCGAGCCGAGCCGCGTCTCGATGTCGCTGACGATCATCTGCGAGCCGCCGACCGCCTTGGCCACCTCGGCCAGGCGTTGTTTCAGGGGGGCGGTTTCCTTGCTGGCCTTCAAGGGATTCTGCGGCGAGACCAGCCAGATGACCCGGTCGAGGCCCAGCCGCGTGATGGCCGTGCGGGCGACGTGCAGATGGCCTTCGTGGACCGGATTGAACGAGCCGCCGTAGAGGCCCACGCGCATTCCGGGCTTGAGGACGAAACCCGTCCGGAGGGCGGCCGGGCGGCCGGCCTCAGGGACGAGTCTGGCCGGACCCGCGAACCACATATTTGAATGTCGTCAATTGTTCCGCGCCCACCGGTCCCCGGGCGTGCAGCCGGTCCGTGGCGATGCCGATCTCCGCGCCGAATCCAAACTCTCCCCCGTCGGCGAACTGGGTGGAGGCGTTGACCAGCACGATGGCGCTGTCGACCTCGGCGATGAACTGTTCCGCCGCCGTCTCGTCCTCGGTGACGATGGCGTCGGTGTGGCCCGAGCCGTAGGCGGCGATGTGACGGGCGGCGCCGGCCACCCCGTCGACGATGGCCACGGCCAGGATCGGGGCCAGGTATTCGGTGGTCCAGTCGGCCGTGGTCGCCACCTTCATGCCGGGCTCGATGGCGCGCGCGGCCGCGTCGCCGCGCAGTTCGCAGCGTTCCTTGATCAGGGCGTCGGCGATGGGCGGCAGCAGGCGGTCGGCGGCGGCCTTGTCGATCAGCAGGGTCTCGGCCGAGCCGCAGACGCTGACCCGGCGAAGCTTGGCGTTGACGACAATGGCGGTGGCCTTGGCGATGTCGGCGGCGGCGTGGACGAAGACGTGGTTGAGGCCTTCCAGATGGCCCAGCACCGGGGCCCGCGCCTCGGCCTGCACCCGGGCCACCAGGCCCTTGCCGCCGCGCGGGATGATCAGGTCGACCTGGCGGTCCAGGCCGCCGAGCAGTTCGCCAACGGCGTCGCGGTCGGTGGTGCGGACGATCTGCACGGCGCTCTCGGGCAGGCCGGCGGCGCGCAGGCCGGTGGCGACACAGGCGTGGATGGCCAGGTTGGAGGTGATGCACTCGGACCCGCCGCGCAGGATGACGGCGTTGCCGGCCCGCACGCACAGCGCCGCCGCGTCGGCGGTGACGTTCGGCCGGCTCTCGTAGATCATGGCGATGACGCCGATGGGCGTGCGCACCCGGGCGATGTCGAGGCCGTTGGGCCGGGTCCAGCGGGCGATCTCGGCGCCGACCGGATCGGCGATGGCGGCGACGGTTTCGATGGCGCGGGCGAGGTCCTCGACCCGCTCCTCGTCCAGCATCAGCCGGTCGAGCATCGGCCCCGAAACCCCGGCGGCCCTGGCGGCGGTCAGGTCGCGGGCGTTGGCGGCGAGGATGGAACCGGCCCGGTCGCGGATGGCGGCGGCCATGGCGACGATGGCGGCCGTGCGCTGCTCAGCCGACGCCAGCCGCAGGGCCCGCGCGCCCTCGCGCGCCGCCCGGCCCATGGCCAGCATCCTGCCTCGCAATGTCTGGCCGGCGTCGTCCATCCGCTCCGTGTCTCAGATTTGCTCAAAGTGAGCCTTACGCGGCTTATTCGCTGTAGTCGAATTCGAACTTCGGGTTCTCGGCGTCCAGGCACTTGCCGTCGAGCGGCTTGCCCGGATCCTGGAAGAAGCTGCGGACCAGGCCCCGCGTGCAGGGGCTGCGGAAGCTGACGCCGTGGGTGACGTTGGGGGCGATGAACAGCTGGCTCTTCGAGAAGCGGGCGGCGGCCGCCTTGGCGAACTGCGGCGGACAGCCGGGATCGATTTCGGCGGCCAGGAACAGGGTCGGCACGTCGCTGAACTGCGGGGCGCCGTCGACGGGGTTGGCCTTGCCGACCGGCCAGGCGTCGCAGACCTCGAAGTAGCGGCTCATCGAGGGGACCAGCAGGGCGGCGATGGCGTCGTCGCCGACGGCGGCGACCTTGGCGCGGTCCTCGAAGGGGAACTCCTCCTTGCAGAGGTGGGTCAGGTGTTGGCCCTCGAAATAGGGGCTGCGGTCGGCGCGGTGGGCGTCGAGGGCCGAGAAGTCGCCCTTGGCGATGTTGGCCAGGTCGACCGGCAGGTGGCGGGCCCCGCCGTCCTCGTAGGCCGCGTCCATCAGGAAGCCGCCGACATCCGAGGCGGTGTAGCTGCGACCCTTGACCATCTGCGGCCCGGCGACGAAGCGCTTGGCCATGGCGACGACGTCGGCCTCCAGGGTCGGGTAGCGCTTGTGGCATTCGGCGTCGGCGGCGCACTTGGCCATCACCAGCCGGACGGCGTCGGAGACCAGTTGCGGTCCGCCTTCGGCCCAGTTGGCCTCGGGCGGCCAGGGCGAGTCGAGGACCACGGCCCGGACCCCCTGCGGCGCATGGCGCAGGATGGCCATGGCGGCGCTGGTCCCGTAGCTGGCGCCGAACAGATCGATCTGCTGGTAGCCGAGCGCCTGGCGCAGGTCCTGGACGTCGAGGGCGACCTCGCGCTCGTTGTAGCGGGAGAGGTCGACGCCGGCGGCGGCGTGCAGGGCGGCGCAGGCCTTCAGGGTCTCGGCGGCGGCCGGCGACAGCGGGCCGGCGTCGTTCATCGGCACCGTGCCACAGTCGAGCAGCGGCGAAGCCATGCCGGACCCCCGCTCGTCGAAGAACACCCAGTCCTGGTCGACGGCGATCATGTCCCTGGCCAGCGGCGAGCGGGCGATGCGCGAGGCGCCCTGCACGGCCGCCCCGCCGGGACCGCCCTGCAGGTAGAAGACCGGCGGCTGGCCGGCCCGGGGGGCGGAGGCCTTGATGACCACCACCGGAATGGCGACGCGGCGCTTGCTGCTGGTTCCCCGCGACTCATCGACGGTCAGCACGCCGCAGGTCACCCGCGCCAGGTTGTCGCCGAAGTCGCCGATGCAGGGCGTGGTCTTCCAGGCCGGCTTGGCGGCCACGGCGGGGACAGCAAAGGCGAGGCCGGCGCAGGCGAGCGCGGCGACAAGAAGAGGACGGATCATGCGGGAGACTCCGGAGGCGGTCTGTACCTTACGCGGATCGACCGGATCCGCGCCAAGCGTTTTGCGGGCCTAGGCGGGCTGCCAGGTTTCGGCGAACACCCGGTGGAAGTTGAGACCCAGCACCTTCTCGGCCACCCGGGCCGGATAGCCGGCTTTCAGCAGCTGGTCGGCGATGACGGCGCAGCGGTCGGACCGGTTGAGGCCGGTGACGAAGGGGGCCGGGCCCTCGCCGGGGGCGGCCACGCCGCTGGCCTTGCGGCGGGCGGTCTCGGCGTCCCAGGCCTTCATGCTCTCGGCCGAGGTGTCGAAGGGGGTCAGGATGGTGTCGCTGCCGATGCCGACGTGGTCTTCGCCGGCCGCGTTCAGGGCGTGGGTGAGGTGGGCCATGTAGGCGGCCAGCGAGGGCTACTCGGGGGCCACCGAGATGTAGCTGAGGTCGAAGATGCCGATGACCCCGCCGCGTTCGGCCAGGGCCCGCATCAACCGGTCGGACTTGTTGCGCGGGTGGGGCCGGATCGCGCCGCTGCCGGCGTGGGTGACCAGCACCGGCCGCCGGCTGGCCTCGATAGCGGCCAGGCCCGTGGTCTCGTCGCTGTGGCTGATGTCGAGGGTGACGCCGAGGCGGTTCATGCGGTCGACGGCCTGGCGGCCGAGCTCGGTCAGGCCGGTCGAGGTCTTCGACATGACGCCCGATCCGAACGGGGTGGTCAGGTTGTAGCTGAGGCCCATGACCAGCACGTCGAGGGCCCGGAAGTGGTCGATGGACTCGACCTGGCCCTCCAGCATCTCGCCGGCCTCGAAGGAGGCGATCAGGCCGATCCGGCCGGCGGCCTTGGCCGCGGCGATGTCGCCCGGTTTGCGGATGCGGGTGAAGAGGTCGCCGTTGAGGCCGATGGCCTTGTCGACGAGGCCGCATTCCTCGGTGGTCTCGGCCCTGTTCTGCCGCCCCGGTCCGCCGAGCGTCATCTTGAAGGCGCTGAGGCCCGAGGCCCGCACCTGGCCCCGCAAGGTCGCGTCGAGGGGGGCGGTGGGATCGAGCGGAGCCACCAGGTTGCCGTCGATGACCAGGGCGTCCCGATAGAGCCGCCGCGCCTCCGGACTGATCTTCTGCGCCGCCAGGGCGCCGGACAGCGGCGCGGCGGCGAAGGCGGCGGCAGCGCCGGCCAGAAGGGATCGTCGGTCCATGCAGGGGTTCCTCAGCCGCCCCGGACGATAGGAAGCGGCGGGCCCCGGTCAAATGAACTCGCGGAAAGGTGCGTTTCCGCGTGCGTCAAACAAGCGCTTGAATGCCCCTGCGTGAGGGCGCTTAGGTGCGGCGAAATTCAATCGAGGAGGCGTTCATGCCTGAAGCTCTGATCATCGACGCGGTCCGCACCCCCCGGGGCATCGGCAAGATCGGCAAGGGCGCCCTTGCCGAAATCCACCCGCAGGAACTGGGCGCCACCGTCCTCAGGGCCCTGGCCGAGCGCAACCACATCAAGACCGAAGAGGTCGACGACATCTTCTGGGGCACCAGCAGCCAGGTCGGCATGCAGGGCGGCGATCTGGGCCGCATGTCGGCGCTGGCCGCCGGCTACAGCATCAAGTCCTCGGCCATGACCCTCGACCGCTTCTGCGGTTCGGGCATCACCGCGGTCAGCCTGGCCGCCCAGGCGATCATGTCAGGCATGGAAGACCTGGTCATCGCCGGCGGCACCGAGATGATGTCGATGGCCGGCCGTCGCGCCCCGTCGGACGGCGCCCCGATGCTGATGGACCGCGGCAACAAGAAGCTGCGCGACCTGCATCCCCAGTCGCACCAGGGCGTCTGCGCCGACGCCATCGCCACCCTGGAAGGCATCACCCGCGAGGACGTCGACGCCCTGGCCCTGGTCAGCCAGCAGCGCGCCGCCGCCGCCATCGCCGGCGGTCACTTCGACAAGTCCCTGGTGCCGGTCTACAACGCCGACGGCACGCTGGCCCTGGACAAGGAAGAGTTCCCGCGTCCGGAAACCACCGCCGAGGGCCTGGCCGCCCTGAAGCCCTCGTTCGCCGCCATGGCCGACGTGCCGCTGGACGAGGAAGGCACCACCTTCCGCAAGCTGATCACCAACGTCCACAAGGACCTGGACATCCAGTTCATGCACCACGCCGGCAACAGCTCGGGCGTCGTCGATGGTTCGGCCGCCCTGCTGCTGGCCTCGCCGGCCTATGCGGCCAAGAACGGCCTCAAGGCCCGCGCCAAGGTCATCGCCACCGCCAACATGGGCGACAGCCCGACCCTGATGCTCAACGCCCCGGTCCCGGCGGCGCGCAAGGTTCTGGAAAAGGCCGGCCTGACGGTCGACGACATCGACCTGTGGGAACTCAACGAGGCCTTCTCGGTCGTCGCCGAGAAGTTCATCCGCGATCTCAAGCTCGACCGCGAAAAGGTCAACGTCAACGGCGGCGCCATGGCGCTCGGCCACCCGATCGGCGCCACCGGCGCCATCCTGATCGGCACCATGGTCGACGAACTGGAACGCCGCGGCCTGAAGCGCGGCCTGATCACCATGTGCGCCGCCGGCGGCATGGCTCCGGCCATCATCATCGAGCGCGTCGAAAGCTAGTCTTTCGAAGCTTCGAACGAAGAGGGCCCCGGAGCGATCCGGGGCCTTTTTACGTCAGGCGGCCCGCTTGAAGGATTCCGGCCGGCGCGCGGCAATGGAGCGCGGCGGGAAGGGGATCGGTTTGCGCACGGGCAGGTTGGTGTAGATCCACACCCCCATCAGGGTCACGAACAGGCTGCCGAAGGCGAGGACGACGCCGATCAGGAAAACGGTCTGGAAGGTCATGGCAGGCTCCTTGAAACTGGAGCCCGATCCTCGCGCCGACCACGGCGAAGGAACATTCGGGAATGCCCCTTACGGGCTTGCCCTTAGCCCTCGGCCAGCAGGCACATCCGCACCAGCTCCGACAGCGAGGCGGCCTGCATCTTGGTCATGAGGTTGGCGCGGTAGATCTCCACGGTGCGCGGACTGATGCCCAGATCGAAGGCGATGATCTTGTTGGGCTTGCCGGCCAGCAGCCCGTCCAGCACCTCGGCCTCGCGGCCGGACAGGGCGGCGCGGCGGTCGCGGACGGCCTGCCGGTCCTGGGCCCGCAGGCGGCCGGCCTCGCTCTGGCCGAGCGCCGAGCGCAGGGCCGACAACAGGGCCTCGTCCTCGAACGGCTTTTCGAGAAAGTCGACGACCCCGGCCCGCATGGCCTCGATGGCCAGGGCCAGGTCGGCGTGACCGGTCATGACGATTACGGGCAGGTCGATGCCGGCCGCCTTGACCCGCCGCACCATCTCCAGCCCGTTGATCTGCGGCATGCGCACGTCGGTCAGCAGGCAGCCCGGCTCCAGGGTCGGCAGGGCGTCCAGGAAGCTGACCGCGCTGTCGTAGGTGCGGGCGGCGAGGTCGGCGCTCTCCAGCAGGAACTGCAGGCTGTCGCGCATGGCCTCGTCGTCGTCGACGATATGGACCATCCCGTTACTCATCGAGTTCTCCGTCCGTCACCGCGCGTAGCGTGAACCGGAAGGTCGCGCCGCCGCCAGGGGTTTGCTCGGGCCACAGCTTGCCGCCGTGGGCCTCGACGATGGTCCGGCAGATGGAGAGGCCCACGCCCATGCCCGCCGCCTTGGTGGTGATGAAGGGCTGGAACAACTTTGCTTCCACTTCCGGAGCGATCCCCGGGCCGGTGTCGGCGACGCTGACCAGCGCCATATCGTCCGGGGCCGGGTCGATGCGCACGGTGAGGTCCTTGCGCGCGCTGTCCTCCATGGCCTCGAGGGCGTTGCGCAGCAGGTTCAGCACCACCTGCTGGATCTGCACCCGATCGGCCAGCACCACATCGACGGCCGGGTCGAACTGGAAGCGGACAATGACGCCCTGCTCGCGGGCGCCGACCAGGCCCAGGGCCGCCGCCTCCTCGACGATGCGCGGCAGGCTCTCGACCCGGCGCTCGCTCTCGCCGCGGGCGGCGAACTCGCGCAGGCGGCGGATGATGTCGCCGGCCCGCAGGGCCTGCTCGGCGGCCTTGTCGAGGCCGACCCTGGCCTTCTCGAGCCCGCCGCTGGCCAGCAGTCGGCTGGAGCCTTTCAGGTAGTTGGCGATGGCCCCCAGCGGCTGGTTGATCTCATGCGCCAACGCAGACGCCATCTCGCCCATGGCGGTCAGGCGCGAGACATGGATCAGCTCGCCCTGCAGCTCCTGCAGCCGCGCCTCGGTCGACTGGCGCTCGGTCAGGTCGCGGATGAAGCCGGTGAAGAAGCGGCCGGTCTCGGTGCGGATCTCGCCGACCGCCAGTTCCATGGGGAAGGTCGTGCCGTCGCGACGCGCGCCGACCACGATACGGCCCAGGCCAATGATCCGCCGCTCGCCGGTGCGGTAATAGTGTTCCAGATAGCCGTCGTGGGCGTCCTTGTGCGGCTGGGGCATCAGCATGCTGACGTTGCGGCCCAGGACCTCGGCCGAGGTCCAGCTGAACAGGCGCTCGGCGGCGGTGCTGAACGAGCGGATCAGGCCGTCTTCACCGATGATCACCAGGGCGTCGGGGATGGTGTCGAGGATCGACTGGACGTGGGCTTCGCGCTCGGCGAGGTCGCGGTTGACGCCCTCGGCGCGGCGCCGGGCGCGCTGGAAGAGCTCGCCGCCGGCGACGATGCTGGCGGCGACCAGGGCAAACAGTGTCAGGGCCGCCAGGTCGGCCCCGAGACCCCAGGCCGCGACGGCCCCGAGCAGCACGGCCAGCAGCCCGGGCAGGAAGCCGCCGAGCGCCGAGGCCAGCACGACGGCCGGGATCATCAGCAGCGGCGTCGACGCCTCGCCGAGCCCGGGGCCGGCCAGCGCCTTGACGCTCGCGCCCAACCCGACGCCGACCCCGGCCGCCAGCAGGCCAAGCCAGAGCCTGCGGGGCTGCTCAAGGAAGGAGGGGTTCGACACGGGCCGATCATAGGCGCGGGGGCCGGGCGAAGCGACCTAGGTAGAAGTCCGTAAGGAGAATGCCGAAATTTCCGGCCGCCGTGGAAGGGCGCAGAAGCGGGGTCATCGGCGGCCCGGGAGGGTCCGCCCCAAAAGACAAGGACAGCCGCCATGACCGCCACTGCCCCCGAGATCGACCTGACCGTCCACCATCGGCCGCGCGGCGTCTCGGACCGCGTCGCCTACGGCTTCGTCAAGGCGCTGCGCTTCTTCGCCGACACCTTCTTCGCCAAGCGCTACGGCCACCGGGCCGTGGTGCTGGAGACGGTCGCGGCGGTGCCCGGCATGGTCGGCGCCACCCTGACCCACCTGAAGTGCCTGCGCCGGATGTGCGACGACAAGGGCTGGATCAAGACCTTGATGGACGAGGCCGAGAACGAGCGCATGCACCTGATGACCTTCATCAAGATCTGCCAGCCGACCGCCTTCGAACGCTTCGTGGTCGTGGCCGTGCAGTGGGTCTTTTACCTGGTCTTCTTCGCCCTCTATCTGATCTCGCCGAAGACGGCCCACCGGGTGGTCGGCTACTTCGAGGAAGAGGCGGTGATCAGCTACACCCACTACCTGGCCGAGATCGACGAGGGCCGTTCGGAGAATGTCCCGGCCCCGGCCCTGGCCATCCGCTACTGGGGCCTGGCCGCCGACGCCACGCTGCGCGACGTGGTCGAGGTGGTCCGCGCCGACGAGGCCCACCACCGGGACGTCAACCACGGCTTCGCCAACGAGCTGGTCGGTCTGCCGGTCGTCGATCCCGCGCCCTGCCCGCCGCATGTCGTGCTGGAACCGAACTGGAAGCGGGCCGCCTGATCCCCCACGATGGGCGGGGCCAGTGAAGGGGCCCGGAGCAATCCGGGCCCCTTTGACTATGCCCGTTTGCGGCCCGCGAAGGCGGTGGCGGCGATGCCGAGGCCGATCAGGGCCACCCCGGCGGCATGGTAGGGATGGAACGGCTCGCCGAGCAGGGCGACGGCGAGGATGGCGCCGAACACCGGCATCAGATGCATGTACTGGCCGGCCGGGCCGGCCCCGATCAGCTCGACCCCGCGGTTGAAGCAGAGGTAGGCCAGGAACGACGGGAACAGGGCGACGTAGCCGATGCCGGCCAAGGCCTGCCAGGTCGGCTGGAAGGTGCGGCCCTGGATCAGTTCGTGGGCGTAGAGCGGGGCGGTGACCAGGGCCGCCAGCACGAAGGTGACCAGCAGCAGGCTCAGGGGATGGACCTGCGGGCGTTTGCGCAGCAGCAGGCTGTAGGCGGCGTAGAGCACCACGCCGATCAGGATGATGCCGTCGCCGGGGTTGAGATGCAGCGACAGCAGGGCCCAGGGCCGGCCCTCGCTGATCACCACCAGCACGCCCAGCAGCGACAGGGCGATGCCGGCCAGGGCGCCGGCCCCGATGCGGTCGCGCAGAAGGACGAAGCCGAAGAACAGGATCAGCGGCGGGATGGCCGCCTGCATCAGGAGGCTGTTGAGCGCGGTGGTGCTTTCGAGGCCCCAGTAGAGCAGGGCCCCGAACGAAGCGACGCCGCTGAGGCTCAGGAGCACGACAAGCTTCCAGTGACGGCGCAGGACGGGTGCGTCGGTCTTCAGATGCTTCCACGCCAAGGGCGCGACCAGCAGGCTGGCCAGCACCCAGCGCCAGAAGGTCAGGGTCATCGGCGGCACCACCCCGCTCATCGCCCGGCCGGCGATGGAGTTGCCGGCCCAGAACAGCATGGTGGCGGCCAGCAGCAGCGGGGCCGTCATCCACAGGCGCTCCCTCAGGTTCACGCGTCGATCGCCACGATCTCGACCTCGCCGCCCGCCACCATGGCCGTGTCCCCCACGCCCTTGCCGAGCAGGGCCTGGGCGACCGGCGAGACCCAGGAGATGCTGCCCCTGGCCGGATCGGCCTCGTCCTCGCCGACGATGCGGAAGGTCTGCCGACGGCCGTCCTCGCGGTCGAAGGTGACGCTGCAGCCGAACTGGACGGTGTCACAGGTCTCGGGCGGCCGGGTCAGCTGGGCGCTGGCGCGGCGGGCGTTGTAGTAGCGCAGGTCGCGGGTGGCGCGGGCCATCGCCGTGCGGTCGGCCTGGACATCGCCCTGCTGGGCGGCGCGATAGGCGGCCTGGGCGGCGGCCAGCGCCTCTTCCAGCAGGGCCAGGCCCTGCGGGGTGACGAGATTGGGGTGCTGGGAGATCGGGCGGTCCGGCAGGTCGGCCGCGGTCGCCTCGAGATCTCCCTCCTTGGTGAAGGCGACGCTCATGCGGCGGTTGTAGGCCCGCGTCCCGGCTAGAGGAAGAGTTCGTCGCCCCTGAGCTGTTCGGGTGGCGGCGGTTCCGGCGGGGCGGGCTCGGCCTGGAGGGCTGGCGCGCGAAGCAGGCGGCGGACGCGGCGCAGCAGCAGCTGGTCGTTGAACGGCTTGGCCAGGTAGTCCTTGGCGCCCAGGGCGATGGCGCGCCGCACGTCCTCGGCGGCGTTGCGGGCCGTCAGCATCAGGGTCGGCGGCGGCGGACGGCGGGTCCGCTGCAGGGCCTCCAGCATCTGGAAACCGTCCATGCGCGGCATGCTGACGTCGAGCACCATGGCCGCCGGCCGGTGGCTGTAGAGCAGGGTCATCGCCTCGATGCCGTCGCAGGCGAAGATGGTGCGCAGGCCGTCCAGTTCCAGCCGCGTCTGCAGCAGGCTGCGGATGTGCTCGTCGTCGTCGACGATCAGGACCAGGGGCGCGTCAGGCCGCATGGTCAGCCTCCCGGGCAGGGGGCCCGTCGAGGGCCTGGGCGATGGTGGCCTGCAGGGCGGCCAGCTGGATCGGCTTGTCGACAGCGCCGGCGAACACCGGATCGACCGCGCCGTCCTGGCGCTGGGCCGTGAAGGCCAGGATCGGCACGCCGTCGTTGGGCCCGCCGCCGGCGCGGATGGTCCGCGCCGCCTCGGCGCCGCCGAGCACCGGCATGCGCAGGTCCATCAGGATCAGGTCGAAGGCCTCTTCGCCCGCTGCCTGCACCGCCTCGGCGCCGTCGACGACCAGCCGGCATTGGGCGCCGAGCGCCTCGAGCAGGGCCCGGGCCAGGTTGCGGTTGGCGGCGTTGTCGTCGGCGACCAGGATGCGGACGCCCGACAGGTCGGCGCCGTCGCCGGCCGGGGCGACGCCTGTGGCCGCCGCCGCCTGGGCCGGCGGGGCGGGCAGGTCGAACCAGAAGGTCGAGCCCTGGCCGGGCGTGCTGTTGACGCCGATCTCGCCGCCCATGGCCTCGGCCAGCCCCCGGCAGATGGCCAGGCCCAGGCCCGTGCCGCCGTGACGGCGGGTCGAGGAGGCGTCGACCTGGGAGAACTTGCGGAACAGCCGGGCCTGGTTCTCCTGCGAGATGCCGGCCCCGGTGTCGGCCACCCCGACCCGCAGGCGCTCGTCGGTCCAGGCCAGACGCACGGTGACGCCGCCCTGGTCGGTGAACTTCACGCCGTTGCCGACCAGGTTGAGCAGGATCTGGCGAAGGCGGCCCGGGTCCAGCCACAACGCAGCGGCCGGCGCCTCGCCCTCCAGGGACAGGGTCAGCCCCTTGGCCCCGGCATGGGCCTCGAACAGCTCCAGCGCCTCGCGGGCGACGGCGACGGGATCGCAGGCCTCGGGGCGAATCTCGACCTGGCCGGCTTCCAGCTTGGAGAAGTCGAGGATGTCGTTGACCGTGGCCAACAGGGCCCGGCCGCCGCTCTGGATGCGGCGCACATGATCCTGGGCTTTGGTCGGCAGGTCCTTCATCCCGGCCAGCAGACCGGAGAAGCCGATGACAGCGGTCAGCGGCGTGCGGATCTCGTGGCTCATGTTGGCCAGGAACTCGGCCTTGGCGGCGGCAGCGGCCTCGGCGGCGGCGCGGGCGGCGACCAGGTCGGCCTCCATAGCCTTGCGCGAGGTGATGTCGCGCAGGACGGTGACCGCCTCGACGATCTCGCCGTGTTCGTCGCGCACCAGCTTGGGACTGCCCTCCAGCCACAGGTCGCGGCCGTCGGGGGTGTGGATCCTGTGCTCGCGGCGGGTCACGCCATCGGGGGCGATTCCGGCGAAAAGGCTGTCGATCAGGGCTTGCGAATGGTCGAGGTAACCCGCGGCGACGAGGTCGAGGATCGACTTGCCGATGGCCTCTTCGGGGACCACGCCGATGCTGCGGCAGGCCGGCGAGATATAGCGGATGATGCCGTCGGTCCCGAAGCGGACCAGGATGTCGGAGACGTTGTCGGCCAGGGTGCGGTAGCGCTGCTCGCTGTCGGCCAGGGCCTCTTCCATGGCCCGGCGGGCGGTGACGTCGCGGATGACGGCGACCATCTCCGAGGGCTGCCCCTCGGCGTCGCGGACCAGCTTGAAGTGGGTTTCCACCCAGACCACGCCGCCGTCCTTGCGCACCGCCCGCAGCTCGACCGTGCGGTGATCGGCGCCGCCGGCCATGTCGGCATAGACGTCGTAGATCAGCGGGCGGTCGTCGGGATGGACGAAGACCTGGGCGCTGCGGCCGACCATCTCGGCCGGCTTGTAGCCCAGCAGGTCCTCGATGGCCGGCGAGATGTAGCCGCTGCGGCCGTCGAGCCGGATGCGGGTGATGACATCGCCCATGTTGTCGGCCAGCAGGCGGAAGCGGGCCTCTCCACGGCGGGCCGCCGCCAGGGCGGCGACCTGGTCGGTGACGTCCTGGATGACGCCGAACACCGAGACCACGGCGCCGACGGGGTCCAGTTCGCAGGCGGTCTTGCAGGTGACGATGCGTTCGCGCAGGTCATGGTCGATGATCCGGGCCTGGTATTCGAAGCCCAGACCGGCCTCGATGGCGGCGCGGAAATGGTCGCGGACCCGACCCCGGTCGTCGGGGTGGTAGAAGTCGGTGGTTTCGACGGCGTTGGGATCGAAGGTCGCGCGATCGACGCCGTGGATGGCATAGACGCTGTCGGACCAGGTCAGTTGGCCGCTGGCGCGGTGAAACCGGAAGACGCCGATGCCGGCCATCTGTTCGGCCAGGCTGACCAGGGCCCGCTCGCGTTCGGCCTCAAGGGCGCGGCGGCGAGCGTCCAAAGCCTCGACGACCATTTCGGCCAGGACCGCCAGTTGCTTCAGCTGGCGGTTGGAGGGACGCGGGCGGGGCGCGGTATCGAGCACGCAGAGGGCGCCCAGCGTCGCGCCGTCCGCGGCCGTCAGCACGGCCCCCGCGTAGAAGCGCAGGCCCAAAGGCCCGGTCACCAGCGGATTGGCGGCGAATCGCGGATCGGCGGTGGCGTCGGGGACCACCAGGGTCTCGCCGGGCGACAGATCGAGGGCGAACCGGCAGAAGGCCTGGTCGCGCGGGGTGCAGGCGTCGTCCACCCCATGGCGCGACTTGAACCACTGGCGCTCCTCGTCGATCAGCGACACCAGGGCCATGGGCGCGTCGAACAGGTCGGCCGCCAGGGCTGTCAGGCGGTCGAAGGCTGGTTCGGGCGGGGTGTCGAGCACCTCCAACGCCCGGAGGGCGGCGAGACGGGCGACTTCGGACATAGGCAAGTCAGGACTCCAATCTCGGACTCCTGACTCCACAGCCCTGCCAAGGTCTTAACCGGCCGTGCGGCCGGCTGCCGCAGCACAAATGGATCATGCCACCCAAAGGCGCTAACAAGGCCGCGCCCCTGGAGTGTCGCCATGCGTTTCGCCCTCGCCCTCACCGCCCTCGCCCTCGCCGCAACCCCTTTGCAGGCCCGGGAAATCGACCCCAAGGCGCTGTCGGAGGATACCAAGGTCCTGGCTTCGGACGGCTTCGAGGGGCGGGCCCCGGGCTCGGCAGCCGAGCAGAAGACCGTTGACTACATCGTGAAGCGTTTCACCCAGTCCGGACTGGAGCCGGCCGGCGAAAACGGCGGCTGGACCCAGACGGTGCCCCTGGTCCGCACTCTCGTGCAGCCCGGTGGAACCATGGCCTTCACGGTCGGCGGCAAGGCCCGCGCCCTGGAGCAATTCAAGGACATCTACGTCAACACCGTGCGCCCGACCGACCGCATCGCGGTGAAGGACTTAGCCCTGGTCTTCGTCGGCTATGGCGTCAACGCGCCCGAGCGCGGCTGGGACGATTTCAAGGGCGTCGACGTCAAGGGCAAGATCGTCGTCTTCCTGATCAACGATCCGGATTTCGAGGCGGGACCGGGCGAGCCGGTGGCCGGTAAGTTCGGCGGCCAGGCGATGACCTTCTACGGCCGCTGGGTCTACAAATACGAGGAGGCCGCCCGGCGCGGCGCGGCCGGGGCGCTGATCGTTCATGAGACGCCCGGAGCCGGTTACGGCTGGATCACGGTGGTCGCCCCGCGCGGCGAGAACTTCGACGTCGCCCGGGCCGACGGCGGGGCCGGCCGGGTGCCCTTCCAGGGCTGGATCGAGCGGAGCGTGGCGGCGGACCTGCTGGCCTCGGCCGGCCTCGACCTGGAAACCCTCAAGACGCAGGCGCGCACGGCCGGGTTCAGGCCCATTGAATTGAAGGGTGCGACCTTCAGCGCCGACGTCGCCGTCCAGCACAGCCAGGTCGTCAGCCAGAACGTCATCGGCAAGATCACCGGATCGAAGCGGCCGGACGAGACCGTCGCCTACGCCGGCCACTGGGACGCCTACGGCCTGGCCGACAAGCCGGACGCGGCCGGCAAGCGGGTGCGGCCGGGGGCGCTGGACGACGCCATCGGCATCGCCGGCCTGTTCGAGATCGCCCGCAACTTCAAGGCCGGTCCGGCCCCCGAGCGGACGGTGCTGTTCGCCGCCTGGACCGGCGAGGAACGGGGCCTGCTGGGCTCGGAATACTTCGCCCAGCATCCGACCGTGGCGCTGGAGACAATGGCCGGCGCCTATACCCTGGACGTGCTGCAGCCGGTGGGACCGGCGAAGGACGTCGTGCTGGTCGGGGCCGGGCAGAACGACCTGGAGGACGGGCTGGCCGTCGCTGCGAAAGCGCAGGGCCGCGTGATCACCCCGGACGCCAAACCGGAACGCGGCCTGTTCTATCGCGCCGACCACTTCTCCCTGGCCAAGCGCGGGGTGCCGGTGATCCTGATGATGGCGATCGGCGGCGGCGCGGATCTGGTCGAGGGCGGTCGGGCGGCCGGCGACAAATGGGTCGGCGACTACACGGCGACCGCCTACCACCAGACCGGCGACGGCTGGAGCGCCGACTGGGACCTGCGCGGGGCGGCGATGGATGTGGCGTTGGTGCTGGAGGCCGGCAAGGCCCTGGCCAACAGCCGTGACTGGCCGGGCTGGAAGGGCGCTTCCGAATTCGGGCCGGTGCGCGAGGCCTCGGCGGCCAAACGCCGGCGCTAGCTGGCGGCGGCTTCGGCGGCGGCGATACCGCTTTCCTGAACCTGGCCGGTGACGGTGGCGACGCCCAGCACGTGCATCACGCCGTCGACGAAGCGGATCTCGTCATCGGCGAAGACCGGGCTGCGCTTGATCAGGGAGGCGTCGCGCAGGGTCAGGCGCAGGACCAGGTCCTTGGGCTGGTGGCCGTTGGTCAGGGCCTCGTCGAGCCGCTTGCGGATCTGGGCCATGGTCGGCGGCGGAGCGGGGATAGGGGTCTTGGACATGCGGCGCCTTTCGCCCCCGACGTCCCGCGGCGCGGGACCAGATATCGGGCAGGTCGGCAGAACAGGCCGGCAGGGTTCCTGGGACAAACGGAACGGTCAGACACTCTAGCACGGCTCTTGGACCCGTGGGGTCTAATCGTCAGACCTCGGCCCAGCGCCGCAGCAGGTTGTGGTAGACGCCGGTCAGGGCCACGAGGCCGGGATGGCCGTCGCCGACCTCGCCGCGCAGGCGTTGCAGGGCCATGTCCATGTCGAACAGCGTCGCGCGGGCGGCGGCGTCGCGCACGTGGCTCTGGACCCAGAAGAAGCTTGCCGTGCGGGCCCCGCGGGTCACCGGCGTCACCTGGTGCAGGGAGGTCGCCGGGTAGAGGATCATCGAGCCGGCGGCCAGCTTGACGGCCTGGGCGCCGTAAACGTCCTCGATGACCAGCTCGCCGCCGTCGTAGTCCTCCGGGTCGGTGAGGAAGAGGGTGGCCGACAGGTCGGTGCGCAGGCGCGTCCCGTCCGGCAGGGCGCGCAGGGCGTTGTCGACATGGACGCCGAAACTGTGCTCGCCCTCATAGCGGTTGAACAGCGGCGGGAAGACGCGGGCCGGCAAGGCAGCCGACTGGAACAGCAGGTTGCTCGCCAAGGCCCGCTCGACCTGCGCCCCGAGCGCGCGGGCGACCTCGCCGGTCTCGGGGAGCTGCAGGTTGTTCTTGGCCAGCGCCGACTGATAGCCGGCCGTAGCCCTGCCGTCGGCCCAGGGCGCATCGGCCAGCGCCGCCTGGAACAGGACGACCTGATCGGGGGTCAGCAGGTTCTCGATCTGGATCAGCATGGAACCGCAGCTAGACCCTTTGAGAATAGTTATCAACAGAATGGGCGAGCACGGTCTCGGCGTCGCGCAGGCAAAGCTGGTGGTAGCGGCGGGTTTCCGGGTCGGCGGCGGACATCTCCACCCGATGCCAGGCGGCGAGGCGGGCGAGGTCGCAGGGACTCAGCACGCTGCAGCCGCGACCGGCCATTGGCAGGGGGCCGCCAAGCGCCAGGATCTCGCCGCCGCAGGTCCAGTAGCGGGCGAGCGTATCCGGGGCGGGCCTCAAGCGACCGGCCCGGCGATCTGGAAGGCCCGGCCCTGGCAGTCCAGCCAGCCCTCGCGCGGGGCCGGTGGCGGCAGGTGGCGGCAGAATCGCAGGCCGGCGCGGTCGAAGCTGTAGGCCAGCCCTCCGTCGGCGGACGACTGGAAGAAGACCTGGCCGTAATCGGGCTCCTCGGAGCCGTCCGGGCGCAGTCGGGGCAGGGTGGCGAACCAGGCCGGATCGGCATGGCTCACCGGTCGCGGGGACGCGGTCAGGGGCGGCTCCTGGAATGTGGGAATGTGAAACTGTAGTAAAAATACAGATTCAAGTCAATGACAATATCGCCTTCGTCCCCAAAATGGGCTGATAGCCATTTTGCCGCATGGACCCGGAGGCGGCGAACGCTACCTAAGTTTATCGGCGCGGGAACGTTGTTTTCTGTGGATTGAACCGGACCGGGCGGGGGGCCGCCAGACCGCCTCGAGAGATTGGGACGCTGACGTTGAAGGGTATTCCGACCGATCCAGCGCTTCGCACGCCTGTGCAGGAACGATACCTGCTGAAGCTGGGGATGGACTACTTTCTGCGGCAACTGACGGTGCTCAGCGCGCCGTTCGACGGCGACCTCCTGCTGGCGGCGACCTTCGTGGCCATCTGCCAGGCCAGCGTGAAACATCTGAACGAGCCGGGGCTGCCCAGCCCGCTAGCGGTCGAAGGGGTGTTCCCGGACGGCATGCGGCGTCCCGTGACCATCGCCTCGGTGGCCCGCACGCTGGGCCTGCCGCGCGAGACGGCGCGGCGCTACGTGCACCGGCTGATCGCCAGCGGCCACTGCCGGGCGGTCGGGGCGCGGGGGGTGACGGTTCCGTCCGACGTGCTGCGCTCCGAGCCGATCAACCAGCTGGCCCGCGAACACGTCGACGCCATGCGCGCGCTGTTCGACGGCTATGAGCGCAGCCACGAGCTGCTGCAGGCCTGACCTAAACCCGCAGGCCCATGAACGGCAGGGCCCAGAGCAGTTCGACGTCCTCGATCGGCTTGAAGCGGGTGTTGATGCTCTCCAGGGTCCACAGGCCGGGGGCGGCGCCGCGGCGCAGGATCTTGACCACCTTGCGGCCGTCGGCGAGGCGGGCCATGACCTCCTGGCCGACCAGCGGGGTCGGGTCGTCGTAGCGGCGGCCGAAGATCAGGTGCTCGCCGTGGCGGAAGCGCGGCATCATGCTCTCGCCGTCGACGATCAGGACGATACCGTCCTCGGGGACCATGGGGTCCAGCCAGTCGGCGGCGGCGCCCATCTCGTAGTCGTCGTCGAACAGGGCCTCGGCCCCGGCCGCCACCTTGCCCAGCACCGGCAGGCCGGCCCGCCGGCCCTTCATCGCCCCCTTGCCGGCGTACAGCCACTCGGCCCGCACCCCGAAGGCGCGGGCGTAGTCCTCGGCCTTGCGGAAGGAGAAGCTGGCGTTGCCGTTCTCGTTGCTGGCGTAGGTGTTGAGGTTCCAGCCGTGGGCCCGGGCCGCCTCGGCGGCCGAGCCCAGACCCTTGGCGCGGCGGGCGCGGCGCAGGCGCTCGGCCCCGGCGGCATGTGGGGAGGGGAGGTCGGGCGGCGGGCTCATGTAGGAAACCTACGACAATTCCTGTATGTTGTCTACAGATAGGGGTTGAGCCGATCCTGTATTTTTTGTACAGTACCTCCATGCCCGATACGACACCCCATCGGAGCCACCGCGAGGTCATTGCGCTCGCCGGTGGACCCTCGCGGCTGGCCCGGCTGCTGAAATGCCCGGCCGGCCGCGCCCATCAGTGGAAGCGGACGGACTCGATTCCGCCGCGCTACTGGGCGGCCATCGTGCTGCGCGGCCACGCCAGCCTGGAAGAGCTGGCCGGCGCGGCGGCGCGGCGGGCGCGGGCCTCGCCGGGCTGACACCGCGGGCCCGAGCCTCTTTCCCTCCTTCAAGATTTCGAGTGACCGACATGCAGATCGCCGCCGTTTCCGGCGCGACGGGGTGTTCCCGCGCGCCTGCTTCCCAACCCCTCCAGCGCACCCGGGCCGAATGGCCGGGCGAGCGGCTGGACCAACTTCGGGCCCTGTTCGACGCCGGGCTGTCGCACCTGCTGATCGCCGGTCGCATGGGCGTCGCCAAGGGGGTGATCAGCGCCAAGCTGGCCCGGCTCGGCTGGCGGCGCGGCGAGACCCTGGAGGCCCAGGTTCCGGTGCGCAGCCCGCCGCCGCTGGCGCCCGAGCCGGCGAGGGTTCGGCGGCTGGAGGACCTGGGCGAGGACGACTGCCACTGGCCGCTGGGCGAGGACGGGCGCGGTGTGCGGCTGTTCTGCGGATGCGCCCGGGCCGCGAGCGGCGCCTACTGCGAAGGGCATCGGGCGCGCTCGGTGCGGCGGCCGCGGGCCTGGGAGCGCAAGGCGATGGAGCCGCGCGCGCCCGAACGCCGCGAGGACACCGGCTGGGACCGCTTCCGGGCGACCGAGGGGCCGGCGCGGGAGGAATGGTGAGCGAGCCCTCCCGTACACACCGGCAGATCATCGTGGAGGCCGGGGGCGCCACGCTAGTGGCCCGGGCGCTCGGCTACGCTCGCGGGCGCGTGGCGCAGTGGCAGTGGAATGGCGTCCCCGCACGCTACTGGGGAGAGATGGCGGCGAAGGGCATCGCCGACGCCGAGGAACTGGCCCGGACCGCTCCTGTAGACGGTCGCCGAAAGGTCTTTGCGCCGAAGGCCATTCCGGCGGGCGAGACGGCGGCTATTTCGGCTGTTTCTGGACCCGCGGCTACGCCGCCTGTGTCGCGGCGCGCCAAGGCCGCGCGTCGAGACCTGCCAAGCTTCTGCCGCTTCATCGATGTCCCCGGCGTTGGCGAGCGGGTCAAACTGGCGGCGCACCACAAGCTGTGGCTGGCCAAGCTGGCGGCGGTCGAGCGCGGCGAAATCCGGCGGCTGATGGGCTTCATGCCGCCGGGGTCGGCCAAGTCGACCTATGCCGTGGATGTCTTCACGCCCTGGTTCCTGGCCCGGGCGGCAAACCGCAGCGTGCTGGTGGTGACCTACGCCACCACCCTGGCCGGGCGGCGCGGGCGTAAGGCGCGGGGGGTGACGCGCCAGCCGGCTTTCGGCGAGGCCATGGGCGTGCGGCCCGACAGGACCCGGGCCAGCGCCCTCGACTGGAGTCTCGACAACGGCAGCGACTGGATGGGGGCCGGCATGCTGGCCGGCATCACCGGCAACCGGGCCGACCTGATCGTCATCGACGACCCGGTGAAAGGACGGGCCGAGGCCGACAGCCCGCTGATCCGACGTCGGACGCGGGAGGAGTTCGACGACACCGTCCGCACCCGCCTGAAGGCCGGCGGCCGGATCGTGCTGATCCAGACGCGCTGGCACGAGGACGACCTGGCGGGGAGCCTGCTGCCGGAGGGCTATGACGGCGCTTCGGGTCCGGTGCTGTGCCGCGACGGCGAGGTCTGGGAGGTGGTCAACATCCCGGCCCAGGCCGAGCGGACCGACGATCCGCTGGGCCGGACGGCCGGCGACTATCTGTGGCCGGAGTACTGGGGCGCCGACCACTGGGGGCAGTTCAAGCTGAACCCACGCACCTGGAACGCCCTCTACCAGCAGCGGCCAAAACCCGACGAGGGCAGTTATTTCCAGCGCTCCTGCTTCCGGCGGTTCTGCGAAGGCCAGCAGCCGGCGGCGCTGCGCTACTATGGCTCCAGCGACTATGCGGTCAGCGAGGGGCGGGGCGACTACACGCGGCTCAACGTCTGGGGCGTCGATGCGGCGATGAACCTGTGGCGGGTGGCCAGCTGGGGCGGGCGCACCAGCAGCGAACAGTGGATCCAGCAGCAGTGCGACCTGGTCGCCGAGTTCCGGCCCCTGGGGGGAATCCGCAAGTGGTTCGGCGAGGCCGGGGTGATCCAGCGGGCGGTCGAGCCGATGCTGAAGGCGGCGCTGCGCGAGCGGCGGCTGGTCTGCGGCCTGGAATGGCTGGCTTCGTCGCAGGACAAGTCGGCGAGGGCGCGGTCGGCGCAGAGCCTGGTGCGCGAGGGCCGGGTCTGGGTGCGCGACGACGCCGACGGCGACTGCTTCATCGAGGAATGCGTCGCCTTCCCGGCCGGGCGGCACGACGACGAGGTCGACTGCCTGTCACTGATCGGGCGGGTGGTCGATCGGCTCAGCCGGCCGGTGGTCGGGCGGGTGGAGGAGTTTGCGGATGGCGGGCGGGTGTTTGAGGATTGAGCGGGCCCGGTTAAAAGGCCGTGTCGATGATTACATCGCCGTAATTTACTTACATCTAAGTTATTCTCTTACATCGGCGTCATGACGCAGGCTTAACAAGCCTTTTCAGGTTCCCTTCAGTATACCTCCAATCACCGCAGCGCAGGGACGCGCCGCACAATACAGATAGAGGGACTACTGCAATGACCGTTCGTATCGCCAACCTGGCCAGCCTGCTTCTCGCCGCGCTGCCCGTCGTCGCCATCTTTGGCATCGCCCATCTCGAAACCGCCGCGCGGGCCTTCGGCGCTTGAGCCGCCGCCGCGCTCCCCTCCACCGGATCTGACCGCTCCCCCCGGTCATCGATCCGGTGGAGCTTGCGGGCTCACGGATGAATGAGAAAAGGCGCCCTTCGCGGGCGCCTTTTTCGTTTGCGGGTCAGGCCGCCGCCGTGTCCGCGCCGGCGGTCCGTGCGTCGGGCGCGCTCCAGCGGTCCAGGCTGGCCAGCAGGGCGGCGGTGTTGATCGGCTTGCCGAGGTGGTCGTCGATGCCGGCGTCGAGGCAGCGCTGGATCTGCTCGGGCAGGACGTTGGCGGTCATGGCGATGATCGGCGGCTGCGGAATGGGCAGCTGGCGGATGGCGCGGGTGGCGGTCAGGCCGTCCATGACCGGCATCTGCATGTCCATCAGCACCAGGTCGAAGGCGCCGGTGCGCAGCGCGTTGAGGCCTTGCAGACCGTCGTGGGCCTCGGTGATCTCGACGTCGAAGGGGGCGAGGAGGGCGGCGACCAGCTCGCGGTTGACCGGGTTGTCCTCGACGAGGAGCAGGCGCAGGGGGCGGTCGAGGTCGCTGGTGGCCGGGGCTTCGAAGGCCGGGGCCAGGTCGGCGGCGGGCAGGTCGAGCTCGAACCAGAAGGTGGCGCCCTGGCCGGACTGGCTGACGGCGCCGATGCGGCCGTCGAGGCCCTCGACGATGCGGCGGGCGATGGCCAGGCCAAGGCCGGTGCCGCCGTACTGGCGGGAGATGGTGGCGTCGGCCTGGGTGAAGCGTTCGAACAGGGCGTCGATCTTGTCCGGCGCGATGCCGGGGCCAGTGTCGCGGACCTCGATACGCAGGCGCTGGAGATCGCCGTGGGTCTTGCGCGTCAGGCGGACGTGGACGCCGCCCTGGGCGGTGAACTTGACGGCGTTGGAGAGGAAGTTGAGCAGCACCTGGCCGAGCCGGGGGCCGTCGCCGAGCAGGCCGCCGGCGGCGTCGGCGGCGTCGAGGGTCAGGCCCAGGCCCTTGCCGGCCGCCTGCTGCTCGACCATGCCGAGGACGGAGGCGGCCATGACGGCGGGGTCGAAGGGCTGGCGGTCGAACTCAAGGCCGCCGGCCTCAAGCTTGGAATAGTCGAGGACGCTGTTGACGATGCCGAGCAGGGTTTCGCTGGCCTCGCGGATCAGGGCGACCTGGCGGGTCTGGCCGGGGCTAAGGTCAGTGGCGCGGCCGAGCACCTCGGAGAAGCCGATGATGGCGGTCAGCGGGGTGCGCAGCTCGTGGGTCATGTTGGCCAGGAAGTCGGCCTTGGCGGCGGCGGCGCTCTCGGCCCGGCGGGCGGCGGCGACGAGGTCGGCCTCCATGGCCTTGCGGGCGGTGATGTCGCGCGAGGTCATCACCAGCTCGCCGTCACCGAACGGATTGAGGCTGCTCTCGACCCAGAGCTCGCGGCCGTCGGCGTGGATGATGCGGTAGTCGACGGTCTGGGGCTCGGCGGTCTCGCGGGCCCGGCCGATGGCGGCGATCAGCCGGGGCATGTCCTCGGGCAGGATGTTCTCGCGGGCCTTGCCGATGATGTCTTCCGGGTCCCAGCCGAAGACCCGTCGGGCCGAGGGGGAGATGTAGGTCATGCCGCCTTGGGGGGCATGGCGGGAGATGACGTCGGTAACGTTGTCGGCGAGGATGCGGTAGCCGGCCTCGCTGGCGGTGAGGGCGGCTTGCGCGTCGAGGAAGCTGCGGCGCGAGGTCATCATCAGCTTGAAGCCGGCGGCCCCGAAGCCGACGGCGATGGCCAGGATCAGCCAGATCGGGCCCATGGCGGCGCCCTGGACCGGCACGGCGAAGGCGACGATCAGCATGCCGGCGGCGGGCAGGCCGCCGCTGACCAGGGAGCCGACCGGCGACTGGAAGGAGAAGGCCTGGCCGTAGCCGATCAGGCTGAGCCAGACGGTGACCGCGCAAATGGCCCCCGCGGTCGTGCCGCTGGTCCAGAACAGGGCGCCGACGAAGAACCAGGCGCCGGCCAGGGCGACGAGGTTGGCGAAGTGGTTGGCGCGCTGGACCAGGCCCGTCGGGGCGCCGGTCTTGCGGGCCTTGAATTGGGGCCAGGTGGCGAACCAGCTCCAGCCCTCGAGGACCAGGGTGGCGGCGGTCCAGGCGGCGGTAACCGGCCAGCCGATGACCAGACCGAGGATGGCGCCCACGCCGAACGTCACCAGGATGCGCAACGGCAACGCCTGGCAGCTGTGGACGGCGAGTTCGTCCAGACCTTCGTCGAGAATTTGCATTCGACCCCAAAAGACCCCCGGGTACGCGGGCCTCCCCGAACTTTTGACGAGGATGCCGGTTTGCTACCAAGATTGGGTTAAAGGGCGCCGACCGGCGTTATGTGGAAGCGTCCTGGAGGCCCTTGCGAGGGCTGGATGTGGGATAATGGTTTCACCGCTTCGATAAGGAGAGACCATGCAACCGGACATGAAACCGCCGCGGCCGACCCCGCCGCCGCCGACCATCAACGACGCCCGCAAACGGGCCGAGGAGGCCGACCGGTTGCGCCAGCGGCGTGGACGGAGCGCCACCTTCCTGTCGAACGCGTTGGGCCGCAGCGAAGGCGGGGTGGCGACCAAGGTGTTGATGGGTTGATCCTGTGGCGAGGCGGCCTGAGGTGCGGCGCCTCGCCACATAAGTGTCGGTATTCATTGCAATTCGTCAGGCTATCCCCAATTTGTGCCCTCGGGCGCGGGGTCGAGTAGTTGACGAGGACCCCATGGCGTACCGCACCGAGTTTGCTTCCCCCCTGCCGTCAGAGACGCTGACCGGCCTTGACGATTTCGCCGACGACGCGGCGTTTGCCGGAGCCCAGGACACCGTTCCGGGCGCTTTCAGCCCTGACGACAGGCCGGTTTCCGTCGCCGATGGCGGCGGCGATGCGGGGGCGGGCGGTTTCCTGAACGCCGACCAGCGCGGCGGCACGGCGACCAACGGCAAGCCGTCGATGACCATCGACGAGGCGGCGGTGCAGCTGAACCGCACCTACAGCTCCTGGAACACCTTCGACCACGTCAACGGCGTCGCCGATGTCGATAACAACTGGGACGATCCGGTCTGGGGCGGCGGCGTCACCCACGTGACCTTTGCCTTCCGCAGCGCAGCGCCGACCAGCATGCCGGACGACACGGCCGGTTTCAGCCGTTTCACCACCGCCCAGATCAACGCCACCCTGCTGGCGCTGGCCTCATGGTCGGACGTGGCCAACGTCGTCTTCGACCGGGTCGGGACGGGGACCAGCGGCGAGGCGGCCTATTCGGGCAACGCCAAGATTCTCTACGGCAACTATGCGAGCGGCGCGGACGGCGCGGCCGCCTTCGCCTATTTCCCCAGCCAGAGCGCCATCGGCGGCGACGTCTGGGTCAACAGTTCGCTGAGCTACAACGCCAATCCGGCGCTGGGCAATTACGGCATGCTGACCCTGGTGCACGAGACCGGCCACGCCATCGGCTTCTCGCATCCGGGCGCCTACAACGCCGACGCCAACACCACCTTCACCTATGCGTCCTCGGCCGAGTACTATGAGGACAGCCACCAGTACACGGTGATGAGCTATTTCACCGAGAACAACACCGGGGCCGATTTCGGCCCGGCCTATCCCGCCACCATCATGCTGGACGACATCGCCGCCGCCCAGCGGACCTATGGCGTCAACCGGACGACGCGGACGGGTGACACCGTCTATGGCTTCAATTCCAACGCCGACCGGCCGTGGTTCGTCGCGGCCAGCGCCGGCGCGGCGCTGGTGTTCGCGGTCTGGGACGCGGGCGGGGCCGACACCTTCGACTTCTCCGGCTATGGCGATGGCCAGACGATCGACCTCCGCGAGGGCGCCTTCTCCAGCGTCGGCAGCTACAACGGCAGGGCGCTGGTCGGCAACGTCGCCATCGCCAAGGGGGCGGTGATCGAGAACGCCATCGGCGGGGCCGGGGCCGACACCCTGGTCGGCAACGCCGTGGCCAACCACCTGACCGGCGGCGGCGGCAATGACAGCCTGACCGGCGGCGCCGGGGCCGATGTCTTCCAGTTCGCCGGCGCGGCCGGCAATGACGTCATCACCGACTTCAAGGTCGGGACCGACCGGATCGATGACACCGCCTACGGCCAGTACAAGTCGATCGTCCAGAGCGGGGCGGATGCGCTGGTGACCCTGGCGACGGGCGTGACAGTGCGGCTGACCGGCATCGCCGCCTCGACGGTGACCAGCGCCAGCTTCCTCTCCAACACCTCGCCCCCGCCGCCGCCGCCCCCGCCGCCTTCAGGCGGGACCTGGGACCGGACGCTGGTCGGGACCATCGGCGCCAACACCCTGACCGGTGACGCCCGTAACGAGCTGATCCAGGGCCTGGACGGCAACGACACCCTGAATGGCCTGGCCGGCGCCGACCGGCTCGAGGGCGGGGCCGGGGCCGACAGGCTGTCCGGCGGCGACGGCGACGACGTGCTGGTCGGCGGGGCCGGGCAGGACACCCTGACCGGCGGGGCCGGGGCGGATGTCTTCGTGCTCGGGGCCGGCGACGGGGCCAACACCATCGCCGACTTCCAGGACGGGATCGACCATATCGACATCGGCGGCTATGGCGCCTACACGGCCATCTCGCAGCTGACCTCCGGGGCCAAGATTACCTTCGGCGACGGCGGCTATGTCATCCTGAGCGGCGTGCAGGCCAGCAGTCTGAGCGCGGCGGACTTCGTCGGCGCCGCCTCGCCGCCGCCTCCTCCCTCGGGCGGCGGGCTGACGCCGCCGGCCGGCTATGTGGCGGTCACCGGCGCCTCGACCAACGACACCAAGGTCGGTGGGACCGGCTCGGACGCGGTCCAGGGCCTGGCCGGCAATGACACCCTGTACGGCCGCGACGGCGACGACTGGGTCAGCGGCGGAACCGGGGCCGACAAGCTGTTCGGCGAGGGCGGCGCCGACGTCCTCTACGGCGGCTCGGGCGCGGACCTGCTGTGGGGCGGGGCCGGGGCCGACGCCTTCGTCTATGGCGCGACGGCCGACAGCACGGCGGGGGCGTTCGACACCATCCGCGACTTCAGCGCCGCGGCGGGCGATGTGGTCGACCTCAGCGATGTCGACGCCAACATCGGCCTGGCCGGCAACCAGGCGTTCGCGCTGGTCGCCGCCTTCACCGGGGCGGCCGGGCAGATGACCGTGTCGACGGCGTCGGGGATCAGCACGCTCAGCTTCGACGTCAATGGCGACGGCGTGGCCGACATGGTGATCAAGACGCTGGGCGCGGTGGAGGACAATTACATCCTCTGACGACGGCGTCGCGGGCCACGTCTTTTTTCCTGTTGCTCCGGGAACGTGGGATAATAGTCCTGCCGCTTCGATAAGCGGCTCCAGACATCACACACCGCGGATGGCGCGCGGCGGAGGCCCCTCCGCCGCATAGCGAACCCGTGCGTTCCGGGGAGCCTAAATGACCGACAGTCGCGCCGAAGAGGTGTTGCGCCGCCAGGCCCGCATGGAGGCCGAACGGGCCCCGCTGGACGGGGTCTGCCAGGAGGTGGCCGAGCGGGTGCTGACCCGGCAGCGGGACTTCACGGGCCGGCAGAGCGGGGCGGCCGCCTGGCGCTCGGAGAAGGTGTTCGACAGCACCGCCCCGCTGGCGCTCGACAAGTTCGCGGCCGCCATCGAGAGCATGCTGACCCCGCGCACCAGCCGCTGGCACGAACTGGCCATGCGCGACTGGCGCGACGCGCGGGACCGGCCGGCAACGCTGCCCGAGGGGGTGCGGGCCTGGCTTGGGCAGGTCAACGAAACCCTGTTCTCGGCCCGCTATGCGGCGGGGGCCAATTTCGCCAGCCAGGCCCACGAGACCTATGTCGGCCTCGGCGCCTTCGGCAACGGCGCGCTGTTCGTCGACGAGGTGGAAGGCGGGGGCTTGCGCTACCGTTCGATCCCGTTCGCCGAGACCTGGTTCGCCGAGAACTTCCAGGGACAGGTCGACACCGTCCACCGCAAGTTCGAGCTGACCGCGCGCCAGTGGCTGCAGCGGTTCGGCGACGAGACGCCGGCCAGCATCCGGCGGGCCGCCGAGGACGAGCCGCACCGCAAGTTCGAGCTGATCCATTGCGTCGGGCCGCGCGAGGACGCCGACTGGTCGCGCAAGGACTGGCGGGGCATGGCCTTCGCCAGCTGGTACGTCAGTTTCGAGGGCCGCAAGCTGCTCAAGGAGCAGGGCTACCGGACCATGCGCTATGCGGTTGCGCGCTATGTGACGGCGCCGCGCGAGATCTACGGGCGCGGGCCGGCGATGACGGTGCTGGCCGACATCAAGACGGTCAACGAACAGCAGAAGACCCTGCTGCGCACCGGCCAGCTGATCGCCGAGCCGCCGCTGCTGCTGTCCGACGAGGGCGGGCTGACGGCCTTCAAGCTGCAGCCGCGGGCGATCAATCGCGGGGCCCTGTCGCAGGATGGGACCGAACTCGTCCGTCCCCTGAGCATCGGCGCGAACCTGCCGATTACCCTGGAGATGGTCAATCAGACTCGGGAGGCGATCAACCAGGCTTTCCTGGTCACCCTGTTCCAGATCCTCGTCGAGACGCCGCAGATGACGGCCACCGAGGCCATGTTGCGGGCCCAGGAGAAGGGGGCGCTGCTGGCCCCGGTGATGGGGCGACTGCAGTCGGAACTGCTGGGGCCGCTGGTCCAGGCCGAGCTCGACATCCTGGCCGGCGCGGGCGCGCTGCCGGAGATGCCGCCGGAGCTGGCGGGCTTCGAGGATGTGGTCACGGACATCGACTACACCTCGCCGCTGGCCCGGGCCCAGAAGAGCGACGAGGGCGTGGCGATCCTGCGACTGCTCGAGGACGCGGCGGCGGTCGGGCGGTTCGACCCCTCGGCCGTCAAGATGATCAAGGGACCCGAAACGCTGCGGCGGCTGGCCGAGATCCGCGGGGCGCCGGCCGGGCTGCTGCGCAGTCCCGAGGACATGGAGGCCCTGGCCGAGCAGGATGCGGCGATGGGCCGGCTGCAGACCCTGCTGGGCGCCGCCGGACAGGCGGCCGGGGTCGCGAAGGATGCCGCCGCGGCCGGGTTGCTGGAGGGCCAGTAATGGACATCCTGCATCCCCTGCTGCGCCGCAAGCGCGCCTATCAGGGCCTGTTCGGCGACGGCTCGCAGGGTGAGGCCCGGGCCGTGCTGGCCGATCTCAAACGCTTCTGCATGGTCCCCGAGGCGCCGGTGGCGCGCAGCGAGGGCGGGGCCGTGGACCCGCTGGCCTCGATGCGGCTGGTCGGTCGCCAGGAAGTGTTCAACCGCATCCGCGCCATGGTCGCCATCGACGACCGGGCCCTGTTCAACCTGAAGGACGAGGCCATTGATGAGTGAGGATGGGATGAGTGAGCAAGCGCTGTCGATCGAAGGCCTGATGGAAGAAACGCCGGACACGGAGGTTTCCACGGATGGGCCCGGCTTCCTGGACCAGTTCACCGACGAGGCGACGCGCGGCTACATGGAGCGCAAGGGTTTCAAGGACGTCCAGGCGCTGGGGGCCAGCTTCGCCTCGCTGGAGCGAATGATGTCGTCCGGCCGCGTGCCGTTGCCGGCCGGCGACGACGATACGGAGGGCTATGCGCGGGCCTTCGCGGCCCTGGGGCGGCCGGAAACGGCGGCGGACTACGGTTTTGGCGAACTGGCCGGGGCCGATCCGGAGTTCAGCGGCCAGGCCGCCGAGTGGCTGTTCGAGGCCGGGGTCGGCAAGGCCCGCGCCGCCGCGCTGGCCGAGAAGTGGAACGCCTATGTCGGCGAGCGTGAGGCCGCGGCGCAGGACGCCTTCGAGGCCCAGAGCCAGGCCGACTGGATCGACCTGCAGCGCGAATGGGGCCCGCGCTTCGCCCAGAACACCGAGACCTTTCGGCGCGGCGCCCTGACCTTCGGCCTGTCGCGCCAGGAGATGGCGAGCATCGAGGCGGGGCTGGGCACCCGGCGCACGGTCGAGCTGTTCGCCCGGATCGGCGAGGGGCTGGCGGAGGACCGCTTCATCGAGGGCGAGGGCCGCTCGGGGTTCGGCATGAGCCGCGAGCAGGCCGAGGGTCGGATCGCGTCGTTGCGGCGCGACCAGGCCTGGCAGGCGCGCTGGATGGCCGGAGGGGCCGACGAGAAGTCTGAGTGGTCGCGGCTGACGAAGATCGCGGGCGCGGAGCGATAGGGCCGTTCAGTTGGCCGGTCGCTCCGCCGTCGGCTGTTCGCGCATGATGCGGTCGACCTTGATGAGGGCCGGGCCGAGGATGGCCAGCATGAGCAGCGCCAGAACCACGAACGGCGCGAAGCAGGCGGCGATGATCCATGGGATCAGCTTCCGGTTCTTTCGGCGGATGCGCGCGTCCCGGTCAGCCGCCGTCTCCTTGGTCATCTCGGCGGGACTCATGCTGATCCTGATTCATAGAGGCTGTTGCGGCGCGCAAAGGCTATAATAGTCGAGCCGCTTCGATAAGGAGCGCCTCCCCAAACATCTCCCGCCAACGCGGGACACGGACCCGCGGACGCCGCGGACAAGCCGATCGGTTCATCTATCAACCCATCGGAGACCAGACGTCCATGACGGACCTTTCCGCCCAATATCGTATCGAGTTCGCCAAGACGGCGAGCCTGCTTCTGCAACAGCGCGGCTCGAAGCTGCGGGGCCATGTGATGGTCGGCAGCCACAAGGGCGAGGGCGCCTCGCCCGTCGACCAGTACGGCGTCACCGAGGCGCGCGAGCGCACCGGCCGCGCCGTGCCCAAGGAGAGCGCCAACACGCCGGTCGACCGGCGCTGGGCCTATCCGCGCTTCTTCGACTGGAGCGACATCGTCGACAACATCGACCTCCTGCAGACCGCGTCGGACCCGCAGAATCCGCTGGTCCAGGCCTGCACCGCCAGCCTCGGCCGGCGCATCGACGACGAGATCATCCGGGCCTTCTTCGCCGAGGCGCGGACCGGCAAGCAGGGCGGCACGACGACGGCCTTCCCCGGCTCCCAGCAGGTGGTGGCCGGCGGTGTCGGCCTGACCTTCGAGAAGCTGCGGGCCGCCAAGAAGATCCTGATGGCCAACGAGGTCGACCTGGCCAACGATCCGATCATCTGCGTGGTCAATTCGGTGCAGCACGACGCCCTGCTCGGCGAGATCGAGATCACCAGCGCCGACTTCAACGGCGGCGACCGGCCGGTGCTGAAGGAGGGGATCATCACCCGCTTCCTGGGCATCGAGTTCGTCCACTGCGAGCGGCTGACCCTGTCGGGCGCCAACCGGCGGGTGCCGATCTACGCCAAGAGCGGCATGCACCTGGGAATCTGGTCGGACGTGGCCACCGACATCGGGCCGCGCCGCGACCTCGAGGGCAACCCGATGGAGGTGACCGGCTCGGTGACCATCGGGGCGACCCGCACCGAGGAGAAGAAGGTCGTCGAGGTGCTCTGCGCCGAGAGCTGACGATGGCTCCGAAGTTGCTCCCCCTTCGGGGGAGCTGTCGCCCGCGTAGCGGGTGACTGAGGGGGTCCCCACCGTCGGCGGGTTCGCGGATGCGGCCACGTCGGTGGGGACCCCCTCCACCGCGCTTCGCGCGGTCCCCCTCCCCGAAGGGGGAGGAACTGACCGCGCCCATACCCAGAAATTCGAGGATCATTCATGGCCATCGCCAACACCAAATCCACCGCCGTTTCCAACCGTGACGCCAGCCCGCGCGTGCCCAGTCCCGCCCATCTGGTGCGGGGGCCGCTGTTCGAGGCGGTGGGGACGGTCGAGATCGCCGCCGCCGACGACGATACCTCCGTGTACCGCATGGCGCGGCTGCGCAGTTCGGACCGGATCTCGCAGCTGACCGTCTTCAACGACGCCATCACCGGCGGGACGGGCTTCGACCTCGGCCTCTATCGTACCGCCGACGACGGCGGCGCGGTCGTCGACGCCGACCTGTTCGCCTCGGCGATCAGCCTCGCCAGCGCCACCACCACGGGCACGGACGTCGTCTTCGAGAGCGCCGCCACCGACATCGCCAAGATCGAGAAGCGCCTGTGGGAGCTGCTTGGCCTCAGCGCCGACCCGCAGATCGACTATGACGTGGCCTTCACCGGCGCGACCGTCGGCACGGCGGCGGGGACGCTGAGCCTGCGGGTGCGGTTCACCGGCGGGTATTAGGCCCGCGAAGCAGCCCACCAAACTCTCCCCCCGCGAAGTGGGGGGAGGACAGGTTTCGAGCTTTGGCGAGAAACCAGGAGGCGGGCCCGCTGGCGGTGGACTGCCAATCCCCTGACAGACTTGCCCCCTCCTGCTCTGTCGCTCGCGCTCCAGAGCGGTCCTCCCCCCGCAGAGCGGGGGGAGAGTTTCCTGAGCGTCGCCGCTTCTTAAGGACATCCCATGCCCACATCCCCCACCGCGGTCGGCAACGCGGCGCTCGGCAAGCTTGGCCAAGGCGCGGTGTTGTCGTTCGACGATCCCGACGACCGGGCGCGCTGGCTGAAGAGCCGGTTCGCCGACGTGCGGGATCTCTGCCTGCGGGCCAACCGCTGGCACTTCGCCATGGCCCGGGCGCGGCTAAGCGCCGAGGCGGCCGCGCCGGCCTTCGGCTATGCGCGGCAGTTTCCTCTGCCCACGGACTGTCTGCGGCTGGTCGAGGTCGGCGGCGTGGCCGTGACGCCGGGCCTGGCCGACTACCAGGGCGCATCCCAACCGGCCTTTGCACTGGAGGGCGGGCGGATCCTGACCGACGCCTCGGCCCCGCTCGACGTCCGCTACGTCCGCCGGGCCGAGGATGTGGCGGGCTGGGACCCGCTGTTCGCCGAGGCCGTCGCCTGCCGTCTGGCCTTCGATCTGGCCGAGAAGCTGACCCAGTCCTCGGGAAAGAAGGAAGCGGCCCTGCGCGACTACCAGTTGGCCGTGCGCGAGGCGGTGCGGGTCAACGCCATCGAGACCGCTCCCGAATCCGCGCCCGACGGGGCGTGGGTGCTTGCTCGCCTGTGAGGGGCGCGGCCGTGAGGACGACCCCATGAAAGCCAATCCCGCCATCACCAGTTTCAACGCCGGGCTGCTGTCCCCCCTGCTGGGCGGACGGCCGGACCTGGAGAAGTGGCAGTCGGGCCTGATCCGCTGCGACAACCTCATCCCGCGCGTGCAGGGGGCCCTGCAGCGGGCCGCCGGCAGTGTCTTCGTCGGGGCGGTCAAGGACAGCGCAATGCGCTGCTGGCTGGCGCCGTTCGTGTTCAGCCAGGCCGACGCCTTCGTGCTGGAGTTCGGGCCAGGCTATATCCGTTTCTTCCGCAACCGTGGGCGGCTGGTGGACGAAGACGAGGACGTCTTCGAAATCGAAAGCCCCTACCTCGCCCCCGACCTGACCCGCCCGGACGGCAGTTTCGGCGTGCGGTTCGAACAGTCCGGCGACGTCGTTTACCTGGCCTGCGCCGGCCATGCGCCGCGGGTGCTCAAGCGGCTGTCGAACCTGAACTGGGTGCTGGAGGTCTTCGAGGCCAAGGGCGGCCCGTTCCAGGACGCCAACACCGACGAGGCGATCACCGTCCTGGCGGCCGGGACCCTGACCGTCGGCGGTACGGTGACCCTGACGGCGAACAACGACATCTTCCAGGCCGGCCACGTCGGCGGGCTTTTCGAGCTGGAGCTCAAGGACGGGGCCGATGTGCGGGCCTGGCAGGTGCGCACCACCACCGACGTCGGAGACCGGCGGCGGGCCGACTACCGGCACTATCTCTGCGCCCAGGTCGGGCCGGTCGACACCACCGACAAGCCGGCCATCTGCGGCGAGGAGCTGCCGGTCCACACGCGCGGCAAATATTGGGACGGCACAGGCGAGGAGCAGAAGGGCGACGGGGCGGTCGGCTCGATCGGGGTCGAGTGGGAATACCTCCACTCCGGCTACGGCCACGTGCGGATCACCGCCGTGACCAGTGGGACCGAGGCGACCGGGGAGGTGGTGGCGCGGCTGCCGGACGAACTTGTGGCGCAGCCGACCCATCGCTGGGCCTTCGGGGCCTGGTCGGCGGCAGCCGGCTGGCCGGACAATGTCTGTTTCTTCCGCGAGCGGCTGAGCTGGTTCCGGGGGCAGCAGGTCTGGCATTCGACGGCCGGCGACTTCGCGAATTTCGAAGCCAGGACACACGGCGAGGTGCTGCCCGACAGCGCCGTCGTGCTGTCCATCCAGTCGGCCCAGGGCAACCCTATCGAATGGGCGGCCCCGACCCGCTCTGTGCTGTTCATCGGGGCAGGCGGCGGCGAGCACAGCCTGAAGGCCCAGACCAGCAGCCAGGCCTATGGGCCGGGCAACACCCAGCAGGATCCCGAGACCGCCTGGGGCGGGGTCGGGGTGGAGCCGGTGCAGGTCGGGGCCGGCGTGGTGTTCGTCGAGAAGCTGGGGCGGCGGCTGCGGCTGCTGGTCCCGGCCCAGGACGGCTACGAGGCGTTGGACCTGAACAAGTATCGCGGCCAGCTTCGGTTCCCCATAGTGGCCATGGCCTGGCAGCAGACGCCGCACGAAAGCATCTGGTGCGTCACGGCCGAGGGCGGGCTGGAGGCCCTGACCCTGCAGCTCGAGGACAAGGTGTTCGCCTGGCGGCGGCATCTGCTGGGCCTGCCTGGTCTTGGAGCGGTGGAGTCTGTGGCGGTGATCCCGTCGCCGGATGGCGGGCGCGACGATGTCTGGCTGATCGTCCGTCGGCTGATCGACGGCGAGACGCGGCGCTATGTCGAACGGCTGGCGGCCGAGTGCGAGGCCGGCGACGACCAGGCTCTCAGCGTCTATGCGGCCGCCGCCCTGACCTATGACGGCGCGCCGACCGCGACCCTGTCGGGGCTGGAGCACCTGGAGGGCGAGACCGTCACGGTGAAGGCCGACGGGGCGGCGCACCCGGACCGGGTGGTGAGCGGCGGGGCGATCACCCTGCAGGCGCCGGCCGGCAAGGCGGTGGTCGGCCTCGCGGCGCCCTATGCCGGCCAGCTGATGCCGCTGGAGGCCGGGGCCGCGGCGGGCAGCGCCCAGGGGCGGATCAAACGGGTGCATGCCTTGACCGTGCGGCTGCTCGACAGCCTGGGCGGGCGGTTCGGCCCGGCCATCGGGCGCTGCGATCCGCTGCAGCATCGGCAGGCGGGGGAGGCGATGGACGGGCCGCCGGCGCTGACCAGCGGCGACATCGCCATGACCTTTCCCGGCGGTTACGACGGGGCGGCGACCATCGCCTTCGAGGGCGACGACGGTTTTCCGTTCACCCTGATCGGGCTCTACCCAGAGCTGGTGACCTATGAAGGGTGATAACGACTGCGCTGATCCGCGCCAGAACGTGGATGGTCCTGACGGGCCGGCGCTGCCCCCTCCACCACCGCCTTCGGCGGCGGTCCCCCTCCCCCGCGCTTCGCGCGAGGGAGGAACTTCGGTCTTCCCCTTCCGGGCCGCGCATCTGAAGCAGCTGACCCTGCAGCCGGCCCAGGCCGCCTGGCGCGGGCGGATCGACGGTGAGGCGGGGGCGGCGCTGGAGGCGTCGAGCCTGGCCTGGACGCTGTTTGCCGGGGGACGGGTCATCGGCTGCGGCGGGGTGATCGACCGCGGCGGCGGGCGAGGCGAGGCCTGGGCCCTGCTGGCCCAGGACGCCGGCCCGGCCATGCTGGCCGCCACCCGGGCGGTGCGCCGTTATTTCGAGACCGCGCCGTTTCGCCGGATCGAGGCGGTGACGGCGGTCGACTTCAGGCCGGCGGCGCGCTGGACGCGCCTGTTGGGCTTCAAAAGCGAGGGGCTGATGCGCGCCTATTGCGAGGACGGCGGCGCGGCGATGCGCTGGGCATTCATCAGGGAGGACGGATCATGGCCTGGGTAAACGCTGTGTTGGGAGTCGTCAGCGCCGTTTCGGGCGTGGCCGGCAGTGCGGCCGACGGCCAGGCGAACGCCGCGCAGCGCGCCTTCAGCTCGAAGGCGGCGCGGGACAACGCGCGGACGGTCGGCGACCAGACGGCGATGCGGGAGCAAGCCCTCCGGCGGGAGTCCGACCAGCTGCTCGGCGCCCAACGCGCGGCCATGGCCGAGAGCGGGACCGGGACGGGCGGCTCGAACGGGCTGATCGCGGCGCAGGACGCCACGCTGACCGAACTGGACGCCCTGACCGAGCGATACGAAGGCCGGCTGAAGATGACCGAGCTCGACAACCAGGCCGACCTGCTCGGCGCCGAGCAGGTGAGCGGCATGCAACGCCTGCTGGGCAAGCGGGGGCTGAGCGCCTTCGGCTCCCTCGCGGGGCACGAACGCGGTCGCAACCTGCTGACCAACACCAAGAACAGAGGCTGGTAGATGCCGATCATCCCACGATATCAACCGCGCGGCGGACCGTCGGTTGGCGGACTGAACTATGCCGGCGCCTATTCCCCGCCGGACGGCTCGGACTGGCGGTTGCTGGGCCAGGCGGCCAGGGCCGGCGGCGCCATCGTTGACATGGTCCAGGGCCTGCACGGGGGCGAAGAGCCGACGCGCCGAGGGGGCCGGCCCCCTCCGACGCATGGGACCGGCCGCGAACGAGGGGCTCATGGGCCATCGAACGGCAAGCCGGCGCGCAGCGGACGAAGCGGCGACGCCGGCGGACCGATCGGCAAGGCGGCCGCCGCCCTGGGGGCGGCGATGGCCGCGGCGGGCAGTTCGCTGGCGGACGCGACGGCCCTGGCCAACCTGGGCGAGGCCGGTGGGGCGCCGGACGCCTCGTGGCAACTGATCGAGGACGCCTACAGGCCGGCCATCGATGCGGCGAGCCGGCCGGAGGAGCGCCGGGTGCTGGAGACCAACCGCGACGCGCTGCAGGATTTCTGGGCCGGGCAGGGCGCGCAGCTGCAGGCAGCCTATGCCGCGGCCGATCACGGCGCCCTGGCGGACAGAACCCTGGAGATCGGCCGCAAGGCGATCGCCCTGGCCCCGACCTACGAGGCCGTCGACGGGCTGGCGGAGCGGCAGACGATGTTCACCGACTCCATCCTCAGGCGCGGCGCGGGAGACCCGGCGGCGCTGGCCATGCGCCGGCTGACCGCCGCCCGGACGCTGCGGGCGGACGCCGAGCTGCGCAAGGCGGCGCTGGACCCCCGACGGTACCTCGAGGTCGCCTCGCCGGGCGACGCAACGGACGGCTCTTCAACCGGGTTGCTGACCGCGGAGGCGCGGGCCTTGGCCCTGGACGCCGCCCGCAACGCCATCGAACTCGACGAGCGCAATCGGGACCTGAAGATCGTCGCCGACGCCCGTCGCGGCGAGATCGACCAGACCTGGCTCGATCAGCAGGTGGCGGCCGGCGCGCTGTCGGCCGGGCGGCCGGCCGTGGCACAGGCGATGAAGATCGCCGGCGCGGTCGGCGAAGCGGCCCGTCAGGCCCAGGCCGACGGGGCGCTGATGGCGCGGGTGCGATCCGGGACCGGGCCGACCCTCGATATCGCGGCGCCGGAGCACCGGCGCGCCCTGGAGCGCGACTTCGCCGCCTTCTACGGCCAGGTGGCGCCGGAGGCGCGGGGCGAGGCGATCGCCGACTATGTCGCCGCCCTGGGCGTCGCGCCGCCGGGCGCGCTGTCGGTCCTGGACGGCCTGCTCACCTCGGATCGCCCTGAGGATATGGAACAGGCGGCGGCGGCCTATGCCACCCTGCTGGACATCGACCCGGAGCTGCTGAGCGGCCTGTCGCCGGCGGCGGTGGAGCGCGCCGAAGCCCTGCGGCAGGGAGCCGTGGACGGCCCGCCACGGCAGCCGGTCGAGGCGTTCGACAGCCAGTCCGATCCGGAGGCGTTGCCGCTGCAGCAGGCCGAGCTCCGGCAGTCCGAGGACGACGGTGTGAATGGCGGGGCGCGGCTGATCAGGACCAGCACGGCGGGCCGGCCTCCCTACGGCAAACAGGGCCGCGACGGCGTTGGCCGGCCGGGAAACCCGCCGATGGATCCGGATGACCGCCAGACCGGGCTGTCGATCGACGAGAGACGGGCCAACCGGGAGCTGGCCAGATTCTTCGTCGACGACGGGCTGACCGTCGATCCGAAGACGTGGCAGGTGATGCGCGGGAAGGAAGTGGTGACCCGCGCGGAGGCGCAGAAGTTCCGCGAGCGGCGGATCGGCGTGCAGCCGCAACCCTTTGGACGGACGACCCAGGCCGAACGGGACTTTCAGAGGATCCACGTCCAGCGATCCGATCCGGTCATCGATCCCAGGCGGCCGATTCCCAAGGTCTTCGCGCCCCGCGGCTACACGCTTGAGACGGGCGACGAGAACCTGCTGGCCCGGATCATCTTCGCCGAGGCGGGCCAGATTCCGGAAGACTACGAAGCCCTGGCCTGGGCGACCCTCAACAGGATCGGGCTCGATTACCGCGCCACCCTCTTCGATGTGCTGGTCGATCCCGGTCAGTACGACATCGTCAAGGAGGGCGGGAAGAGGACCGACAACGAACTCTGGTTGCGGTCCGCCAATCCGGACAGGGATATTCCGCCCTACAGGAAGGCCGACTGGGAGCGCGCCAAGCTCGTCGCCCGCGGCGTGCTCAGCGGACAGGTTCCCGATCCGACGGAAGGGGCGGTCCTGTTCTTTTCTGACGACGACTTCGACGGCACGCGCGGGACGGCCCCCGGCGACTTCGGGTCGGCGGACATGTGGGGCAGGATCAAGCCCTCGCCATACCAGAGCAAGGCCAGGGGCGGCCGCAAACACTATTTCTTCTACGGACCGATGGACCGCACGCGGCCCAATCGGCAGGCCCGCCCGCGTAAGGAAGTCATGGAGGCCGCATGGCCTTGACGGCGATCAATGTTCGGTATTTGTTCGCTTCAGGAGGCGCCGATGAAGAGACGGGTTCTGATGGTGTTGCTGGCCGCCGCCGCGCTGGCGACGCCGGCGCGGGCGGCGAGCGGGGTGATCGAGCTGTCCTGCCATGAGCGGCTGACCTGGGGCTACTATTCCTACAATGGCAACCATTTCGCCAACGAGAACGACCCTCGGACCGTGCGCTACACGATCGACCTGGACCGCAAGCGATGGAAGAGTTCGGTCTGGCAGGAGGAGTGGGCGCCGTTCGACCGGACGACGGAGACCGAAATCTACCTGATCTCCAACGGCGCGCGGCAGGTGATCCTGCGCCGCGCCGACCTGCAGATCATCGAGGTGGAGCCGCAGGAGCACGTGGAGCTGCGCACCGAGTACGGGGTCGCCATCCGTGAGAGCCAGTGCCGGCGGCTGCCGGAGGGGCGCAAACGCTGAGCGCTTGCGCCGGCCTGCGGACAACAGGGTTACGCCGCTTCGACAGGCGGCTTCGCGGTGTCTTCGAGGAGATCATGAGGACAGGTCTGATTGCCGTTCTGATGGCCTTGGCCGGTCTGGCCATGGCCGCCGGCTGTTCGCCGAAACAGACGGAGGTCCGCGCCGACCCGCGGCCGCCGGTGTCGCTGGCGGCGTCGGAGGCGAAGCCGGCGGCGGCGGGGGCTCCACCGTCCCTCGAAACGCCGGAGGCGGATCTGGCCGCGGCGCGGGCGCGGATGCCGACGCGGTGCGTGAAAAAGTCCTGCCCGGCCCTCGAGGCGCGATGGACGCCCGAGATCGCGCCCTGCGTCCTGAACGCGGCCACCCGGGAAGACGCCGCCAACTGCTACGGCCGGGCCGCCTGGCGTCTGGACCGGACGCTCGAGCGGCAATTCCA
>JAQGIK010000058.1 GCA_028291265.1 Caulobacter sp.
TCGAGGTGGTCGATACCTGGGAGATCGGCGAGGACGAGGTCCTGGTTCTCGTGATGGCCGCCGGGGTCAACTACAACGGCGTCTGGGCCGCCTTGGGCGAGCCGATCTCCCCGCTCGACGGGCACAAGCACCCCTATCATGTGGCCGGGTCCGACGCGTCGGGCATCGTGTGGGCCGTCGGCAAGAAGGTGAAGCGCTGGAAGGTCGGCGACGAGGTGGTCATCCACTGTAACCAGGATGACGGCGACGATGAGGAGTGCAACGGGGGCGACCCAATGTTCTCCACCAGCCAGCGCATCTGGGGCTATGAGACGCCGGACGGCTCCTTCGCCCAATTCTGCCGCGTTCAGAGCCGCCAGCTGCTGCCGCGCCCCAAGCATCTGACCTGGGAAGAGGCCGCCTGCTACACCCTGACCCTGGCCACCGCCTACCGCATGCTGTTCGGCCACAAGCCGCATGAGCTGAAGCCCGGCCAGAACGTGCTGGTCTGGGGCGCCTCGGGCGGGCTTGGCGTGTTCGCCACCCAGCTGGCCGCCGTGGCCGGGGCCAACGCCATCGGCGTGGTCTCCAGCGAGGACAAGGTCGACTATGTGCTCAGCCAGGGCGCCAAGGCGGTGCTGAACCGCAGCGACTTCAACTGCTGGGGCCAGCTGCCGACGGTCAACGGCCCCGAGTTCGACGACTACATGAAGGAAAGCCGCAAGTTCGGCAAAGCCATCTGGAACATCACCGGCAAGCGCGACGTCGACCTGGTGTTCGAACACCCGGGCGAGGCGACCTTCCCGGTCAGCGTCTTCCTGGTGAAGCGCGGCGGCATGGTGGTGATCTGCGCCGGCACCACCGGCTACAACCTGACCATGGACGCCCGCTTCCTGTGGATGCGCCAGAAGCGGGTCCAGGGCAGCCACTTCGCCAACCTGGCCCAGGCCTCGGCCGCCAACCAGCTGGTCATCGACCGGCGGGTCGATCCGGCCCTGTCGGAAGTCTTCACCTGGGACGCCATCCCCGACGCCCACGAGAAGATGCTCGCCAACAAGCACCCGCCGGGCAACATGGCGGTGCTGGTCTGCGCCCAGAAGCCCGGCTTGCGGACCTTCGAAGAGGTGCAGGAGCTGAGCGCGCCGCTGTAGCGCGTTCGGGCAGCTGTTCTTAACGATTTCAAAGACTTGACCCCGCACGGGGTTGAAGTTTGTTTGAAGTGGATTTGAAGTCGGTTTGAAGCGGACGTGAGGCGCGGTTGAAGTCCGCGTTTCGCCCCGCCCGCCGCCTATCGAAGCGGCGAAACCATTATCGCATGACGACGAAGGCGAGAGAGCCCTCCCTCGGATTACTGTTTGCGGCCCCAAACCGTCAGCGCCAACGCCGCAAACCCGCCCACCGCCACGATGGGCACGGTCGACATCACCACGTCGCCGCTGCTGGCCCCGAGGCTGAGCAGGGTTCCGCCGACGATGGGTCCGAACACCGAGCCGAGGCGACCGGCCGAGACCGCCGCGCCGACGCCGACGCCGCGCACCTTCTCGCCGTAGTGCTGGGGGGCCAGGGCGTAGAGGCCGAACTGGCCGGCCATGATCAGGAAGCCGGCGGCGAAGCCGAACAGGGCCATGGCCGGGACGCCCGAGAGGCCGGCCATGGCGAACAGCACCGCCATCAGGATGGTGAAGATGGCCAGGAACGGCCGCTTGGCCCCCATCCGGTCGATGGCCCAGCCGGAAAACAGGCCGCCGAGCGCGCCGCCGACGTTGAACAGGATCATGATCCCGCCGATGTCGGGGCCGGCCAGGCCACGGCTGTTCAGCAGGCTGGGCAGCCAGTTGAGCAGCAGGTGCAGCACCAGGCCGATGGCGGCGAAGCTGATCCACAGGCTGGCCGTGGTGGCCAGCCGCTCACGGCCGAACAGGGCGTGGAGGCTGTCGCCGGTCAGCACGTCGTCGGCCGACTTGGCCTTGGTTTCCGGCAGGAACAGGGTGAGCAGCACGGCCAGGGCGATGGGCGCCGCGCCGCCGACCAGGAAGATCAGCCGCCAGTCGGCCTGGGCCGCCTCGCCGCGGGCCAGCAGGCTGACCAGGGCGCCGCCGAGCGGCATGCCGGCGGTGACCAGGCCGACGGTGACGGCCTTGCGCTTCTCGCCGGCCAGTTCCGAGGACATGGCCAGCAGCATCGGCATCGCCCCGCCGAGGCCGACGCCGCAGAGGAAGCGGACCAACAGCAACACGTCGAGATTGGGAACCCAGGCGGTGGCCAGGCTGAACAGCCCGAACACCACCACCGAGGCCAGCAGCACCGGCTTGCGCCCCAGCCGGTCGGCGAAGGGCCCGGCCATCAGGGCGCCGATGAACAGGCCGAACGGACTGGCGCTGAACGCCAGGCCCGCTTCTCCCCTGGAGAGGCCGAGGTCGGGCAGCATCTTCGGCGCCGCCACCCCCATCGAGGCGATGTCGAACCCCTCGAGCATGGCCGCCAGCAGGCAGAGGCCGATGGCGATCCAGGGCGCGGATGATTTGGTCATGGTGGTCTCCCCGGGGCGGAGACTGGCACATCCATCGGCCGGGGCAAGCGGGCGTGGCTGGCGGGCGTCCGGGGCGCTAGACTGGTCGGCAACCGCCGGAGCGAAGCCCGTGTTCAGAGCCGTCCTCGTCCTTGCCGCCCTGGTGCTCGGGGCCTGCTCGGGCGGCGGCGTGCTGAGCTTCGAGGCGTCGCGCGCCAAGCTGGCGCAGCATCGCAAGGCCTATGAGTGGCTGGCGGCGGACCTGCGCCTCTGCGGCATCGCGCATCTCAAGGCCACCGGCCAGGCCCTGGACCGTTGCGCCGGCAGGTTCGACAAGGCCACGCTGCAGAGCGCCATGATCACCCTGCAGATCAGGGAGGCCCGTCTGGACGGCGGCGAGGTGCGGTTGATGACCGGCGCCGATTCGACCTACGGCCGGTCGATGGCCGCGCCGGTGGCCAGCTGGATGATCCACAGCCGATACCCCGAGCCGTCGCGGGCCCAGCCGCTGACCGGCGCGCCGAACCACTGGTTCTATGAGCAGCACGACTGACGAAGGGATGTCCGGACAGGAATTTCGGGGTGTCCGGACAGGGGTTTGCTCGCGTTGAAGCGAGGCGGCCGGCCAGGGTGGGGCATCCACCCTGGAGCTCCTCGTGACCGATACCGCAGACACCCCAAAACCCACCCTGCTGGCCGAGGCGGTCGATATCCTGCGGACGGTGGCCATCGCGCTGGGCGTCGCCATGCTGTTCCGCATCGTCGCCTGGCAGCCCTACACCATCCCTTCCTCGTCGATGGAGCCGGGGCTGGCGACCGGCGACTACATCGTGGTCGCGAAGTTCGCCTACGGCTGGAGCCGGGCGTCGTTTCCCTTCGCGCCGCCGCTGTTCGAGGGGCGAGTGCTGGGCAGCGGTCCGAAGCGCGGCGAGGTGGTGGTGTTCCGCGACCGGCTCGACCCGGGCAAGACGCTGATCAAGCGGGTCGTCGGCCTGCCCGGCGACCGGGTGCGGGTCGTCGGCGGGGTGGTGTCGGTCAACGGCGTGGCGATCCCGCGTGAGGGCATGGGCCCGGCCGCCGACAAGGACGATCCCGACGTCCATCCGCTGCGCTTCGACGAGCGGCTGCCCGACGGGCGGACCTACGTCACCTTCGATCGCGGGGCGGAGAACCCCGGCGACGACACCGGCGTCTACCTCGTGCCGGCGGGCGGGTATTTCATGATGGGCGACAACCGCGACAACTCGCTGGACAGCCGCTGGCCGGCCGGGACCGGGGTCGGTTTCGTGGCGGCGCAGGACATCGTCGGGCGGGCGGACCGGGTGATGGTGTCGTGGAACCAGGGCGCGGGGCTGTTGAAGCCGTGGACCTGGCTGGACCTGCAGTGGGACCGGTTCTTCAAGCCGATCCGGTAGGCCCGGCTGTCACTATTCCAAACACCGTCACCCCAAGACTTGTTCTTGGGGCCCACCTGTCCGCATCGACAATCAGTGGGGTGGAGGCGCGGCCGCGCCCCCATGGCAAACGCTAGCCGCAGCTGAGCCGTGGGCCCCAAGAACAAGTCTTGGGGTGACGGTAGATGAGGGGAAGGGGCGTTCCCTAAACCTGCGATCCACGGCGGAATTCGGCCGGGCTGAGCACGCCATCGTGGTTGGCGTCGCAGCTGTCGAAGGCGCGGCGTTGCAGCTGGCGGCGCAGGGCCGGGTCGGCGGTGAAGGTCAGGCCGCCGGCCTCGATGCGCACCGGGGCGGCCGCGAACTCGCGGAAGGCCAGGGCGCCGTCGCGGTCCCTGTCGAGGCTGGCGAAGCTGGGGCCCGAGACGGCGGCGGCCAGCGACGGCAGGGCGCCGGCCCCGACGCCGAGGATCACCGCGGCGCCGGCGATGGCGCGGAGTTGCTTCCAGCCAATCGCCGGCCGGCGCGTCAGGCGGGCCTCGATGTCGGCGCGCAGGGCTTCACTGGCGGTGACGCCGTCCAGGCGGCAGCGGTCCATGAAGGCGGTCTTGGTCTCGTAGGGGAGGCGGATCTCGAGGCTTTCGCTCTTCTTCGGCGGGCGGGTCATGGGCGTCTCTTCAGCGGGTTCGCGCGACCAGAGACACCGCTTTCGGCGATTAGGCCAATGTATAGTTGGTCATGAATCGCCGGCCCGCTGGCGCGGCGAGACGTAGTCGGGGTCGTGGGCGAAGGGCAGGTCGGCGCCCTGCTCCAGCGCGGCGAGCAGGGCGGCGAAGTCGGTGTCGTAGGTCAGGCCGAGCACCGATTGCGAGCGCGCCGAGTCGTAGACCCGGCCGATGGCGGATGGCAGCACCCAGCCGTGGCGGGCGTAGAGGTCGGCGGCCAGCGGAAAGCGGCGGGCGATGACGGCGGCCGCGTCGCGCTTCAGCTCGGCGGCGTCCTGGCGGGCGAAGGGGGTCGGAGCCGAGACGATGAAGCTGTCGAAACCGAGGGCCGGGGCGCGTTCCAGGGCGAGCAGATGGGCGCGGGCGGCGTCTTCGACGGTCAGGCGGCGGTGCAGCAGTTCGTTGGCCTTGAGGTTGGGGCCGGAGGGCTGGGCGTGGGTGTCGTCGTCCTCGGGGAAGAAGCGGCTGGTGCGCAGGACCACGCAGGGCAGGCCGTGCTCGGCGGCCTGGATGCGGCAGAGGCCCTCGGCCGCCAGTTTGGTGACGCCGTAGATGTTGCGCGGGGCGAGCGGGCCCGAGGCGTCGTCGAGCCAGACGGCGGCGTCGCCGGCCTCGTCGCGGATGGCCTGGGAGATCATCAGCGAGGTGGTCGAGGTGAAGACGAAGGCGCCCACCCCGGCCGCCGTCGCCGCCTGCAGCAGGTTGAGCGTGCCGGTGACGTTGACGTCGACGAAGGCCTGGGTCGGAAAACGGGCGATGTCGGGCTTGTGCAGGGCTCCGGCGTGGATGACGGCGTCGAGGGCGTGGTCGGCGAACACCCGCTCGACCAGGGCGCGGTCGGCGACGCTGCCGACCACGTCGGTGTCGGCCCCCGGGGCGACGTCGAGGCCGACGACCGCATGGCCGTGGGCCCGCAGAAGGGGGGCCAGGTAACGGCCGAGCCAGCCGGAGGAGCCTGTCAGCAGGATGCGCATGACGCGTTTCTATACGGCGCCGGGCGGCCGGCGACAGGGGGCGGGCGGCGGTCCGGCGCGCGATTGATGCGCGTCCGGACCGAAGTTGTGCTAAGGGCGGCGCCTTCTCCCCGCCGCCCTTTGATTACATAAGCCGATCCATGAAGTTTCTCGACCAGTGCAAGATCTATATCCGCTCCGGCAACGGCGGCGGCGGCGCTGTGTCGTTCCGGCGCGAGAAGTACATCGAGTACGGCGGCCCGGACGGCGGTGACGGCGGCCGCGGCGGCGATGTCTGGGTCGAGGCGGTCGAGGGGCTGAACACCCTGATCGACTATCGCTACCAGCAGCATTTCAAGGCCGGCACCGGCATCCACGGCATGGGCCGCAACCGTCACGGCCACGCCGGCGACGATGTGGTGCTGAAGGTTCCGGTCGGCACCCAGATCCTCGAAGAGGACAAGGAAACCCTGATCGCCGACATGGACGAGGCGGGCGGGCGCATCCTGCTGGCCAAGGGCGGCAACGGCGGCTGGGGCAACGACCGCTTCAAGGGACCGATCAACCAGGCCCCCAAGCACGCCAATCCCGGTCAGGAGGGCGAAGAGAAAACCATCTGGCTGCGGCTGAAGCTGATCGCCGACGCCGGGCTGGTCGGTCTGCCCAACTCCGGCAAGTCGACCTTCCTGGCCGCGGCCAGCGCCGCCAAGCCGAAGATCGCCGACTATCCGTTCACCACCCTGGCCCCCAACCTCGGCATGGTCGACCTGTCGCTCGGCGAGCGCTTCGTGCTGGCCGACATTCCCGGCCTGATCGAGGGCGCCTCCGAGGGCCAGGGTCTGGGCACCCGCTTCCTCGGCCACGTCGAGCGCACCGCCGTGCTGATCCACCTCGTCGACATCACCCAGGACGACATCGTCGGGGCCTGGAAGACCGTGCGGGCCGAGCTGGCGGCCTACGGCGAGGGCCTGGCCGAACGCAACGAGATCGTGGCGCTCAGCAAGATCGACGCGGTGGACGCCGAGACCGCCCAGTGGCGCGTCGATGAGTTCCGCGAGGCGACAGGGATCACCCCGCGCCTGGTGTCGGGCGTGTCGGGCCAGAACGTGCGGGAGATTCTCCGCGAGTGCTGGCGCATGGTGCGGCGCGAGCGCGGTGAAATCTTCGAGGAAGACGAAGACGATACGCTCGCCGACGATGCGCCCTGGTCCCCGGTCTAGCGTTCAGGAAAATTCCCCAATGATCGCCTTCGCCCTATCCATGATCCTGCTGGCCGCCCAGGCGAGCCCCGCGCCGGCCGCGACGCCGCCCGCTGCTCCGGTGACGACCGCGCCGCCGGCCGCGCCCGCGCCCGTCAAACCCCCGCCGCCCTCGGAGAAGCTCGAGGACACCATGGTGGCGATGAAGGGCAAGCCGAAGGCGGCCTTCACCGCCAAGCTGGGCCCGCCCGCCTCGGTGCGGCCGGCCATCGACGGCGAGGTCCTGATCTGGTCGGTGAAGATCGCCGGGGCCACGGTCTGCGGGCCCGACGCCGCCGGGGCGCTGGTCTGCGGCCGGCAGGGCGACGCCGAATGCCAGGTGGTGGCCGCCTTCAACAAGGCCGACGCCATGACCGTCTGGCGCAACAGCGGCGTGGCCGCCGCCTGCGACAAGGCCGCCGAGATGTTCGCGGCCCCGGCGGTGACCCTGCCCAAGCTCAAAAAACCCAAGCCCCCCGGCCAGTGAACTGAGATGCTGGCGGGGGCCAAACGCATTGTCGTCAAGGTCGGCTCGGCCCTGGTCGCCGACGCGGCCAGCGGCGACCCCGACCGCGCCTGGCTGACGGCCTTCGCGGCCGATGCGGCGGCGCTGATGCGGTCCGGGACGCAGCTGCTGGTCGTCTCGTCCGGGGCCGTGGCGCTGGGCCGGCGGCGGCTGGGGCTGACGCGCAAGGCCCTGACCCTGCCCGAGAAACAGGCGGCGGCGGCGGCGGGGCAGTCCCTGCTGATGCGGGCCTGGGAAGAGGCCTTCGAGCCGCATGGCCGCACCGTGGCCCAGGTCCTGATGACCCGCGACGACACCGAGGTGCGGCGGCGCTGGCTGAACGCCCGGGCGACGACCGAGACCCTGCTGGGGCTGGGCGCGGTGCCCGTGGTCAACGAGAACGACACCGTCGTCACCGAGGAGATCCGCTACGGCGACAACGACCGGCTGGCCGCGCGGGTGGCGCAGATGATCGGGGCCGACCGGCTGGTGCTGCTCAGCGACATCGACGGGCTGTACACGGCCGATCCCCGGCGCGATCCGGCGGCCTGGCGGCTGGAGCGGATCGAGGCGCTGACGCCGGAGATCGTCGCCATGGCCGGCGGGGCCAACGCCCGGGCCGGGGTCGGCACGGGCGGCATGGCCACCAAGCTGGCGGCGGCGCGGATCGCCCAGGGGGCGGGCTGCGCGACGATCATCACCCTCGGGCGGCGGGACCGGCCGCTGGGGGCCCTGGCCGAGGGCGCGGCGGCGACCATCATCGAGGCCGGGACGACGCCGGCCGCGGCCTACAAGAGCTGGATCGCCGGCAGCCTGTCGCCGGCCGGGACGCTGGTGGTCGATGCCGGGGCGGCCAAGGCGCTGGCCGGCGGCAAGAGCCTGCTGGCGGCCGGGGTGCGGCGGGTCGAGGGCCGGTTCGGCAAGGGCGATGCGGTGCTGATCGTCGGCGAGGACGGCGCGGAAATCGGCCGGGGGCTGTCGCGCTATGACGCCGTCGACGCCGAGCAGATCGCCGGCCTGCGCTCGGACGCCATCGAGGCGGTGATCGGCTACACGGCCGGGCCGATGGTCCACGCGGACGACCTGGTGAAGCACTGACCACCAACGGTTCGTTCACGCCGCAGCGCTAGTTGGTCGATCCATGGACCGCTACGAACTCGACTTCTGGCTCGCTATCGCCGCGATCTTCGTGATCCTGATCGGCGGCATCTGGGGCTTGAAGCTTGTGCTGCTCGGGCTGGAGAAAATCTGGGACTCGTCCGCTCCATCCGATTCCGGCAGCGGATGGATGACGCCGAAGGCCGTTGGCGCCGTCGTGCTGTGCGCCGCCCTCACCGTCTTCGCCGGCTACAAGCTGCTCAGCATCGCCATCGCCGCGTCCTGAGCGCGCCTCAGCGCTCGTCTTCCTTGGCCGCCTCCATCTCGTCCTCGGCGCGGCCGGTGACGTCCCAGCCCTCCTCGCCGCCCGGCTTCATGCGGGCCAGGTCGGCGGCCAGCAGGCGTTCGGTGGTCTTGGCGGCGTCGCGGCTGGCCAGCATGTAGGCCTCTTCCTGGCCCCAGACGGGCCGCAGCTCCTCGAAGGCCCGCATGTCGTGGTTGCGGAAGTAGTCGGCCGCCCGGTGGGCGCGGTGGGCGCGGAAGCCGAGGGAGCGCAGGGCGGTGACGCCGAGGTGCAGGGCGCCTTCGAAGGTCTCGCGCTCGATGGCGTCGGCGCCGTTGGCCAGCAGGTCGTAGGCGTGGCGGCGGTCGTACGCCCTGGCCAGGATGGTCAGGTTGGGGAAGGCCTGGCGGGCCTTCTCGACCAGTTCGCTGGTCTTTTCCTTGTCGTCGAGGGCGACGACCAGCATCCGGGCCCGCTCGGCGCCGGCGGCGCGCAGCAGGTCGAGGCGGGTGGCGTCGCCGTAGTGCACCCGGCGGCCGAAGCGGCGCAGGACCTCGATCTGTTCGATGTCGCTGTCGAGCACCACCGACTTGAAGCCGTTGGCCTGCAGGAGGCGGCCGGTGATCTGACCGAAGCGGCCGAAGCCGGCGATGATGACGTCGGGCTCGGCCTCGTCGAAGTCGGGATCGTCGGGCTTCACGACCGGGAGGGCGGCCTCCATCATCGCCGAGATCTTCTCGTAGACGATCATCGCCAGCGGGGTGAGGGCCATGGAGACGGCGACGGCGGCGGTCAGCAGGGCGGCCAGATCGGCGCCGATGACGCCGGCCCCGACGGTGAAGGTCAGCAGCACGAAGGCGAACTCGCCGCCCTGGGCCAGGGCGGTGGCGACGGCGGCAGCGGCGCGGCCGGTCGCTCCGCCGATCAGGGCCAGGCCGAACATCACCGCGAACTTCAGGGTCATCAGGCCGAGCACGATGCCGACCAGCACCAGCGGCTGGGCGAGGATGATCTGGAAGTTGATGCCGGCCCCGACGGTGATGAAGAACAGGCCGAGCAGCAGGCCGCGGAACGGCTCGATGTCGGTCTCCAGCTCGCGGCGGTATTCGCTTTCGGCGAGGACGACGCCGGCCAAGAAGGCCCCGAGGGCCGGCGACAGGCCGACCATCTGCATGAGGACGGCGACGGCGACGACGATGAGCAGGGCGGTGGCGGTGAAGATCTCGCGCAGGCGGGTCTGGGCGATGAAGCGGAAGATGGGCTGGACCACGTAGCGGCCGCCGCCGACCACGGCGGCGACGGCGGCGAGGACGGCGATGGTCTGCAGCCAGCCCGGGAAGTCGGCGATCAGGCTGCCGCCGCCGTGGCCGCCGCCCTCGGCCGACTGGGCCGTCTGGGCGATCAGCTGGGCCGGGGCGTCGGCCAGCAGGGGCAACAAGGCGAACAGCGGGATGATGGAGAGATCCTGCAAGAGCAGCACCCCGAAGGCGGCGCGCCCGACCGGGCCTTGCCGCAGGCCCTTTTCGTCCAGGGTCTGCAGGACGATGGCGGTGGAGGACATGGCCAGCACCAGGCCGACGGCCAGGGCGGTCTTCCAGTTGAGGCCGAAGGCGAGGCTGAAGCCGGCGATGGCCAGGGCGGTGAGCAGGACCTGGGCCCCGCCGAGCCCGAAGATGGTCTTGCGCATCGACCAGAGCAGGGCCGGGCGAACCTCCAGCCCGATCATGAACAGCAGGATGACGACGCCGAACTCGGCGAACTTCATGACGTCGGCCTGTTCGCCGACCAGCTTCAGCGCGAACGGGCCGACGACGATCCCGGCGATCAGGTAGCCGAGCACGGACCCCAGGCCCAGCCGCTTGGCGATGGGGGCGGCGACCACCCCGGCGGTCAGGTAGACCAGGGCCTGGAGGAGGAGGTTCTCGGTCATTCGGCGGGGACCTTTTCACCGACCAGGCCGGCGAGGCGGGCGCGGTAGCGCTGCGACTCCGCCTCCAGGGCGGCGGGCTCCTTGATGCGGGCGCCGTGGACCACGAACGGCGTCTCCCACTCCATCTGGCAGAGGTCGGCGGTCTGTTCCAGCGGGCGCAGGAACTCCTCCATGGTGAAGTGGTTGTAGCCCAGCTTGTGGTAGGCCGAGGTCGGGCCGCCGGTGGTGGTGGCCACGAACAGCTTCTTGCCCTTCAGCTTGTCGCCGCCCTTGCCGTAGGCGAAGCCGTGCAGCCAGACCAGATCGAACCACTCCTTCATCAGGGCCGGCATGGCGTACCAGTAGAAGGGGAACTGCAGGGCGATGACGTCGTGCTCCTTGAGCCTCTTCTTCTCGCCGGGCACGTCGATGACGAAGTCGGGGAAGGTCTCGTAGAGGTCGTGGCGGGTGACGCCTTCGAGCCCTTCGGAGGCCGTCCAGAGAAGGCTGTTGGCGCGGCTCTTCTCGAGGGCCGGATGGGCCATGACCAGGAGGACCTTACTGTCGCGTCTGGCGTTGCTCATGTTACGTATCCCAACGTCATCCGCATTTAATTCACCAATGGTTGAATTTCGAGCCGTCCTGCGCCAAAGGACGCCGATACACCAGATTCCGGAGCGATCATGGCCGACAAGGTCCGCAAGGACGCCGCCGCAGCCCTCGACGGGGTGCTGTTCGACGGCATGACCATCATGGCGGGGGGCTTCGGGCTCTGCGGCATTCCTGAGAACCTCATCGCGGCGATCCGCGAGACCGGGGTGAAGGACCTGACCGTCGTCTCCAACAACTGCGGGATCGACGGCTTCGGCCTGGGCATCCTGCTGGAGAACCGGCAGATCAAGAAGATGGTGAGCAGCTACGTCGGTGAGAACAAGCTGTTCGAACAACTTTATCTGAGCGGCGAGCTGGAGCTCGAATTCAATCCGCAGGGGACGCTGGCCGAACGCATTCGGGCCGGCGGCGCGGGCATCCCGGCCTTCTTCACCAAGACCGGCGTCGGCACCCTGGTCGCCGAGGGCAAGGAAGTGCGCGAATTCGACGGCGAAGAGTATGTGATGGAGCGCGGCCTGACCGCCGATCTGTCCATCGTGAAAGCCTGGAAGGCCGACGCCGAGGGCAACCTGATCTATCGGAAGACGGCGCGGAACTTCAATCCGATGATGGCCACGGCGGGCAAGGTCTGCCTGGTCGAGGTCGAGGAGATCGTGCCGGTCGGCAGCCTCGACAAGGACAACATCCACACCCCGGGCATCTACGTCGACCGCGTCTTCAAGGGCGCGGTGTTCGAGAAGCGGATCGAACGGGTCACGACCCGTGCAAAGGAAGCTGTCTGATGCCCTGGACCCGCGACGAGACCGCCGCCCGCGCCGCCCGCGAGCTGCAGGACGGCTTCTATGTGAACCTCGGCATCGGCATTCCGACCCTGGTGGCCAACTACATCCCCGAGGGGATGAAGGTGACCCTGCAGAGCGAGAACGGCATGCTGGGCATGGGGCCGTTTCCCTATGAGGGCGAGGCCGACGCCGACCTGATCAACGCCGGCAAGCAGACGATCACCGAACTGGCGTCGAGCAGCTATTTCTCCAGCGCCGACAGCTTCGCGATGATCCGCGGCGGGCACATCGACCTCTCCATCCTCGGGGCCATGCAGGTGGCGGCCAATGGCGACCTGGCCAACTGGATGGTGCCCGGCAAGATGGTCAAGGGCATGGGCGGGGCCATGGACCTGGTGGCCGGGGTCAAGCGGGTGGTGGTGGTCATGGACCATTGCGAGAAGACCGGGGCGCCGAAGCTGCTCAAGGACTGCACCCTGCCGCTGACCGGCAAGGCCGTGGTCGACACCCTGATCACCGACCTGGGCGTCTTCTCCATCGGCCGCGGGGCCGGGGTGAAGCTGCTGGAACTGGCGCCGGGGGTGACCCTCGACGAGGTCAAGGCCAAGACCGAGGCGCCGTTCGAGGTGGCGCTGTAGGGCAAGAAACTTCGCCCGGCTGACGCGGGGTGAATCTGGTCAAAGCCGCGCGGCCATGATGGCCTTCCTGAAAACAGGGAGGACACCATGGATCTCAGCAACGCTTCGGCGCTCGTCACCGGCGGGGCCGGCGGTTTCGGCAGCGCCACCGTGCGGCGGCTGGCCCAGCGCGGGGCGCGGGTGGTCATCGCCGACGTCCATGTCGAGCGCGGCGAAGCGCTGGCCAGGGAGGTCGGCAATGGCGCGGTCTTCGTCCACACCGACATCATGAGCGAGGACAGCATCGCCGAGGCGGTGGCCAAGGCCGTGTCGCTGGCTCCGTTGCGGGCCGCGGTCGTGGTGCATGGCGGGCCGCCGGCCCCCGGCTCGACCGGGCCGGCGCGGACGGTGAACCGCGAGGGCAAGCGGCTGCCGCTGTTCCAGTTCGCCCACACGGTGAACGTCTACCTCAACAGCGCCTTCGCGGTGACCAGCCAGGCGGCCGAAGCCATGGCCGCCAACGAACCTCTGGAGTCCAACCAGCGCGGGGTGGTGATCAACACCGCCTCCATCGCCGGCTACGAAGGCCAGGCCGGACAGGCGGCCTATTCGGCGGCCAAGGGCGGCATCATCGGCATGACCCTGACCGTGGCGCGGGACCTGGCGCCGCTGGGCATCCGGGCCGTGGCCATCGCGCCGGGCACCTTCCTGACGCTCGCCTATTCCTCACGGATGACCGACGAGCAGGCCCAGGCCCACTGGGGTCCGATGGTGCCCAATCCCAAGCGGATGGGCGATCCCGACGAGTACGGCATCCTCGCCGCCCACATCTGCGACAACGATTTCCTCAACGGCACGACCATCCGGCTGGACGGGGCGCAGCGGTTCTAGGCGGGCGCGAGGACGCGGCCGGGGGTCACCGCCGCGTGGCGCAGGGCGATGACCTCGCCGACCACCGCCACGGCGATTTCCCAGGGAGCCTTGCCGCCGAGGTCCAGGCCGATGGGCGCGCGCAGGCGCTGCAGGTCGCGCTCCTCCAGGCCAACCGCCCGGAGGCGGTCCAGGCGTTCGCCGAGGCGCCGGCGGGCGCCGAGCAGGCCCACGTAGGGGGCGTCCGACGGCAGGGCGATGCGTAGCGCCTCGTGGTCGATCTCCATGTCGTGGCCGCAGATGGCGACGGCGGTCCAGGCGTCGAGGCCGAGGGAGGCCAGCGCTTCAGCGGGCTCGCCCCGGCTATAGGCGACGCCGGCCAGCGGACAGGCGACCGGGCCGCGCGGGCGGACAAGCGAGGTCTCGAAGCCGGACTGGGCGGCGAGGGTGGCGGTGGCCAGGGCCGTGGGGTCGGCGCCGATGACGATCAGCTTCCACACCGGCTCGAAGGTCAGGGTGAGGCCGCCGGCGAGGGTGAAGTCGGTCGGGCGGCGGGCGTCCATGGCGGCCAGCAGCCCGGCGACCTGGGCGTCGTCGGGGGCGAGGCGTTGCAGCTCGATCTCGATCCTCGCGCCGCAGAGCAGGCGGATGTCGGGCCAGGGGCTGCCTTCGCCATAAATCAGGCGACGGGACTCGCCGTCGGCGAGGCAGGCGGCGGCGTGCAGGGCGACGTCGCCTTCGACGCACCCGCCCGACAAGAAGCCGCTGACGAAGTCCCGGCCGAAGACCATCTGGGCGCCGATGGGGCGCGGTCCGCCGCCGCCAAGCGCGACGATGGTGGCCAGCACGGCGGGCTCGCCGGCCTGGCGCAAGGCCCTCAAGGCGGGCCGCTGGTCGTCGGCAAGGCCGTACATCGGCCAGTCAGGCAGGGTCTGGGTCACGGGCCACATTAACCCCAGCGAAACGCTTCGGGCACCCTCCCTTAAGGTGTTGCCCTGCATGGTTGCCGACAGGTTCACCATGAGGCCGAGGCAGCCGTGCCCAACGCCGCTTTCATCGCCGACAGCTTCGTCCGCCGCGCGCCCAGCCGGCCGGTCGCCGCCGGTTGCCGCCTGACCGACGAGGACGGCGCTGCCCGTATCGACTTCGACATGGCCGGCGGCGCGGTGCTGCTGGGTCACGCCCATCCGCGTATCGAGGCCGCCGTCGCCGCCGACAAGACCAGCCTGAAGGACGCCGCCGCCGCCCTCTCGGCCCTGCTGCCGCGCGGCCCCGCCGTGGCGCTGTGCGCCGAGGAGGGCCAGGCCCTGCCGGCGGCCGTCGCCGCGGCCCGCAAGGTCACCGGCTGCAAGCGCGTCGCCGTCTGGGACCCCCGGGGCGGGGTCTGCAACGGCGAGACCGATCTGGCCGCCGTGCTGGTCGATCCGCTCGGCATGACCCCCGGCCAGCTGCGCCTGGCCCGCAAGGCGGCGACCAGCGTCGGCGCGCTGCTGATCTTCGACGAAGGCTCCAGCGGCTTCCGGGTCCACGCCCAGGGCGTGCAGGGCCTGAGCAACGTGCGGCCGGACTTTTCGGTGTTCGGGGCCGGCATCGCCAACGGCCGGCCGATCGGCGCCGTCACGGGCAGCGAAGACCTGATCGGCGCGCTCGATCCCGAAGACCTGCCCGCGCCGCGCGGCGACAGCCTGGCCGCCGCCGCCGCGACCTTGGAGACGCTCGGCGTCGCCCCGGTCGCGCCGCATCTGCAGGTGATGGGGGCCGAGATCCAGACCGAAGTCGAGCTGCTGATCAAGCGGGCCGGCGCGGCCCGGGTCTTCACCCTGGCCGGCGATCCGACCCTGCCCACCCCGCTGTTCGCCGCCCCGATCCTCGAAGGCCTGTGGATGCGCGAGATGACGGCCCGCAACCTGATCGTCGTCGGCCCCCACGCCCTCAGCGCCGCCCATGGCGAGGTCGAGGTGGCCGCGCTGGTCGACGCCTACGCCGCCGTGCTGCCGGCCATGATGGCCCGCAACCTGGCTGAGATCTTTTCCCGGCCCCGGCCGGTCTACGACCCCCTGTATTCGGCTTCGCCGTATTCGGCCGCTCCAGAAGGACGCGCATGAGTTTCCCCCTTTCCAAGCTTGGTCTTTCCGCCGCCCAGTTCGGGCTCGGCGGCCAGTCGGGCCCCCGCTCGCGGCCGCCCGAGGTGGAAGCGCGCGACATCCTGAACATCGCCGCGCGCGGCCAGCTGTCGGTGCTGGACGTCTCGGGCGTCTATGGCCGGGCCGAACAGATTCTCGGCGACCTGATCCCGCGTCCGTCCTCGTTCCGCCTGACCCTCAACAGCGTGCGCGCCGACCGGGGCCCGGACTTCGTCGAGGCCGAGGCCCGCGCGTCCTTGCGCCGCATGGCCGTCGAACGGGCCGACGCCATCGTCGTGCCGAGCGTCGGCGAGCTGTTCGGCCCGCACGGCATGGCCCTGTGGGACCGGCTGCAGCAACTGAAGGCCGAGGGGCTGTTCGCCCGCATCGGCATTTCCGTGCATGCCTCGGACGATCCGTTCGGCGTCGCCAGACGCTTCAAGCCCGACCTGGTGCAGGCGCCGGCCTCCCTGCTCGACCAGCGGCTGCTGGCCGACGGTTCGCTGGCCCGGATCGCCGGCCTCGGCATCGAGGTGCAACTTCGGTCCGTTTTCCTGAACGGCCTGCTGTTCCTGCCGCCCGACCGGGTGCCCGCCACCCTCAAGGGCGCCGCCGGGCGCCTGAGCCGCGTGCGCCGGATGATCGCCGAGGGCCGCAGCGATCCGCTGCAGGCCGCGCTCGGCTTCGCCCTGTCGCGCCCGGAGGCCACCGCCGTTCTGGTCAGTCCGACCACCGCCGCCGAGCTGTCGGCCATCATCGCCGCCGCCGCCAGCCCACCCCCCGACCTCGACTGGGACGAGATGGCGCTCGACGACCCGGTCGCCCTCGATTCCGGGAGCAGCTGGGCCGCCGCGTAAGACGCGATGTAGAGCCCGGCGCACCGCTCAGAAGGAGCAAACGCCCATGATCCTCGCCATTCTCCAGGCCCGCATGGCCAGCCAGCGGCTGCCCGGCAAGGCCCTGGCCAGCCTGGCCGGCCAGCCGATGATCCAGCGCCAGATCGAGCGCCTGCGGGCCGCCCGCACCCTGTCGCGCATCGTCGTCGCCACCAGCGTTGAGGCCGCCGACGACGCCCTGGCCGCCTTCCTGGTCTCCCGAGGCCAGGCGGTGTTCCGCGGCGCGCCGGTCGACCTGCTCGGCCGCTTCGCCCGCTGTGCGGACAGCATCGGCGGCGTCACCCACGTGGTGCGGATCAAGGGCGACGCGCCGTTCGTCGATCCGGCCCTGGTCGACAAGGCCGTGCGCATCGCGCTGGACAGCGGCGCCGACTATGTCGCCAACCGCGGCTGGTTCGGATTTCCCAAGGGCATGGAGGTCGAGGTCATCGGCGCCCCCGCCCTGATCGCCGCCGCCGACGCGCCGCGCGACCCCGAGGCCCGCACCTCGCCGACCGCCTTCCTGCGCGCCGACCCGGTGCGCTGGCGGCATGCCAATTTCGCGGCGCCGCGCGACCTGTCGGCCCTCGACTGGCGGGTGAAGACCCATGCCGACCTGACCTTCGCGCGGGGGGTCTACGCCGCCCTGCACGGCGCCGACCCGGCCTTCGCCATGCGCGACGTGCTCGACCTGACGGGCGGGCGGCAGGACGTGGCGAAGTACGCAGCTTAGGAGCTTCCAGTTCCTCCTCCGGCGCGTAGCGACGGGGGAGGGGGACCGCCCGCGAAGCGGGTGGTGGAGGGGGCAGCGCTGGCCTATCCAGTTGAAGAGCGTTCTGGCGCGGCTGTGACAGCTGCGTTTGTGGATGTGCCTGGGCCGCCGGCGCTGCCCCCTCCACCACCGCCTTCGGCGGCGGTCCCCCTCCCCCGTCAGGCCTGCGGCCTGCCGGAGGAGGAACCTCGATCTGAAATAGAATGAGCCCGCCAACGGGGGGAGTTGGCGGGCTCTTGGAAACCGCCCTGGGTTTCGGGGGGGCGTAATCGGGCGGCTTCGTATGAGTAAACACCGGTCCGCCAATTGCGTTCCGGCGCGAGACTCTTTCCGGGCGAAAAAATCCCGCGCCGGCGTTGGCGCTAGTTGCGGAAGCGGATGCCGATGTAGGCGGCGCGGCCGGTTTCGCCGTAGCCGAGGCTCTCCTGGTAATCTTCGTCGGCCAGGTTCTCGATGCGGGCGGTGAGGGTGATCTTGTCGTTGAGCTTCCAGCCGCCGGTCAGGTCGGCGGTGACGAAGCCGTCGCGGATTTCGGCCGAGAAGGTCGAGGGGTTGCTGTCGGCCTGTTCGCCCTCGGCCCGGACCGTCAGCTGGGTGTCGAAGCGGTCGCCCGTCCAGCCCAGGCTGACCGACCCCGAATGCTCCGGAACCCGCAGCAGCCTCGCGCCCGTCGTGGCGTTGATCGCGTCGGTGTAGGCGTAGCCGGCCTTGAAGGTCACCGGGCCGACCTCGGCGTCGAAGGCGGCGGTCACCCCGGTCGTCGTCGTCTTGTCGATATTGAGATAGCGGCCGATCCCGTAGGAGATCTGGTCCTCGACCTCGAGGCGATAGCCGGTGACCTGGAGGAAGACCCGGTCATCGGGCGAGCGCCAGCTGGCGCCCAGATCCCAGCCGTCGGCCTTCTCGGGCTTGAGGCCCAGCGACGGGCCGGCCGGGAAGCAGAAGTCGCAGACCACCTGGCTGATGGTCGGCGCCTTGTAGCCCTGGCCCCAGCTGGCCTGCAGGGTGACGCCGGCGCCGACCGCGTATGAGGCCGACAGGCGGGCGGTGGTCTCGCTGTCGAAGTCGTCCGGGTCGTCGTAGCGCAGGGCGCCGGTCAGGGTCAGCGGGTCGATCGGGCGCCAGCGCAGGACGCCGAACAGCGAGGTGGCGCCGAGGTCGGCGGTGTCGCCGGTGCTGACGCTGGCCTCGGTCTCGTCACGCTCCAGGCCGGCCACGAAGGCCAGGGCGTCTTCGGCGCCGCCACGGCCGAGGGTGTAGCGGACGGTGGCGCGGTCGGCCTCGTAGGAGGAGGAGAAGGCCGAGATATTGTCGCGCTGAAGGTTGTAACCGCTGACCGTCAGGCTGTGGTCGAGGCCGCCGACGTCGTCGGCCCGCAGCCGGGCGAAGCCGCTCCAGCTTTCCGATTCCGAACGGTCGGCGGTGTCGCCGAAGGCGAAGAAGGCGTCGTAGCCGTCGATGTCGGTCTGGAGCCGGCTGTAACGGACCCGGCCGTCGAGGCTGACCTTGTCGCCGATGGAGACCCGGCCGCCGGCGCTGGCGGTCCAGCTTTCGAAGCCGTCGTCCTCCGTGCCGTTGGCGGCCTTGGAGACGCCGTCGCTGCGGTAGCCGGAGACCGAGCCATTCACCGCCAACCGGTCACCGACGATGCCCGCCGCCGCCGAACCGCGCACGGTGGCGTAGGTCCCGCCCTCGAGGCCGAGGCGCAGGCCGTTCAGCTCGCGGGAGGTCAGGCTGATCACCCCGCCGATGGCGTCGCTGCCCCAGAGCGAGCCCTGCGGCCCCTGCAGGATCTCGATGCGCTCGACATCGGCCAGGTCGAGGCCGGAGAAGTCGTAGCCGCCATTGGGGCTGGAGGCGTCGTTCTGGACGACGCCGTCGATCAGCACGAGGGTCTTGTCGCCGGCCGCGCCGCGCATGCGGACGGTGGTGACGCCGCCGAAGCCGCCATTGCGGCTGAGCGACAGGCCGGGGACATCGCCGAGGATGTCGGCGGCGAAGATGGCCTGGCGGCGGTCGATGTCCTCGTCGGTGATGACGGTGAGGCCGAGGACGGACTGCGGCTCGGTCGGCAGGCGGGTGACGATGACGGCGTCGACGTCGCCGTCGTCAGTTCCGGCGGCGTATGCGGCCGAGGACAGCAGGGCCAGCGAACTGGCGGCGGCGAGCAGGGTGGTGAAACGCATGGCGCGTTCTCCTTTTGAAGGAGCCCGCGCGGCGCCGCGTGGCGGGGTCAGAAGCAAGCGACCACGTCGGCGCGCCGGCCGACGGTCGCTTCAACGGGAGACCCCGCGCCGACAGCCTGGACCCGGGCCACGGACGAACGACGACGGCGGCAGGTCTCCTGGCTTGCGGGTCATAAGGTTCACGTCGTCGCCTTCCCGGTTTCCCAGTGGCGCCCTCCTCAAGGATGAGGAGAGACCGACGCGGCCCTCGCCGCTGACAGTTGCGGGCACAGCGGGGGATTTTCACCCCCTTCCCTCTTGGCCCCCGGTTGGGGGACCGCCTGGGCGCTAGATGCTGCAATGCGGCAAGGTTGGCAAGGGCGCGGGGTGATGTAGGCTGGGCGCCGCAAGGCCGCGCCTGGCGGCCGGATGGGGGTTCACATGGCTCGTTGGAAACCGCTCGCGACGCTCGTCGCCGTCGCCCTGCTGGCCGCCGGGCCGGGCGTCCTGGCCCAGACCGCGCCGCGGCCGAAACCGCCGGCCCGCAACACCACGCCCTATCCGGACTTCGTGCGGGTCAACTTCATGACCGCCTGCACGGCCGACGGCAAGCTGACCGAGGCCCTCTGCGGCTGCGTCTATCGCAACCTTGAGCGGGAGATGACGCTGGAAGAGTTCCAGGTCATGGACAAGAAGGCGATGGACGATCCCAACGCCGACCCGCCCCAGAACACCATCGACATCGCCATGGCCTGCTACGCCAACAACAACTACTGACCGGCGGGTTTTAGTACCAGCCGGCGGCCCGCAGGGCCCCGGCGTAGGCTCTGGAGACCGGCGCCTCGGCCCCACCCTTGAGCGACAGGGTGGCGCGGCCGTCGCCGCGTTTGGCGCCGGTCACCGCCCCCTTGGCCACCCACCAGCTGCGGTGGGTGCGGGCCCCCTCGATGCCCTCCAGTTCGGCGACGGCGTCGCCGAGCCGCATCAGGATCAGGTCCTGGCCCTTGCTGGTATGGAGCCGCAGGTAGTGGTCCTCGGCCTCGACCGCGTAGAGCTCGGCGCCGCGCAGCTTCAACGGCAGGCGATCGAGGAACCGCGCCGGGGCGGCGCCGGTGGGGTCGGCGTGGGTCTCGTCGGGCTTGCGCTGGACCAGGTAGTTGAGGGCCGTCATGGCGATGGTGACGACCAGGACCGGGACGACGAACTGCGGCAGCCGCGAGACCGGCAGGCCACAATCGCAGAAGAACAGGGTGGTGATCAGCCAGACCAGCACCGTCAGCGGCGGGGTCAGCAGCGCCACGATCAGCCCGCCCTCCAACCAGGGCCGGTCCTCGAACCAGCCGACGCGCTCGGTGAAGATCGAGATGCCGACGCCGGTCAGGGAGCCGGCCAGCATCATCAGGCTCCAGTAGAACAGCCGCACGCCAAGGCTGCTGTCGCCGGTGTCGAAGGCGCCGGTCAGCGCCAGAAAGACCCCGGCCAGCAGGGCCAGGCCGACGCCCCGCACATGGCGGCTGGCGAGCACGGCGGTCATCCACGATGCGCGAACGGCGGCGGCTGTCCGTTGGCGAAGGGGCGGCGTCGGCCCACGGCTTTGCGGCTGCGGGCTCATCGGGCGGTCGGCAGGGTGATGGTCATCGCACCCATCGCAAAGGACCTCCCATGTTCAACCGCTCCGCCCACGCCCTGCTCGCCGCCTGTCTGCTGACCGCCATCGCGGTTGTGAACGCCCCCCATGCCGAGGCGCAAGAGCCCGGCGAGGTCAGCGTCACCTTTTCCGGCATCACCGCCCCCAAAGGGGCCCTGTTCGTCGGCCTCTACGACAGCGAGGCGGCCTTCGCCGGCGGCCAGCCGGCCCAAGGCTACCAGTTGGCAGTGACCGGGCCCAGCGTCGCCACCGCGATCAAGGGGCTGAAGCCCGGCCGCTACGCCATCAAGGTCTATCACGACATCGACGGCGACGGCCGCATGAACACCAATGCCTTCGGCATCCCGACCGAGCCCTACGCCGCCTCCAACAACGCCCCCTCGACCATGGGCCCGCCGGCCTGGGCCGACGCGGTGTTCGAGGTCGGCGCCGACGGCGCGACCCAGACGATCGGCATCGACTGACCTGCGTGCTTCGACACGCGGCCTGCGGCCGCTGCTCAGCATGACTGACTTTGGTGGATTGCTCCTCGGTTCGTCATCCTGAGCAGCCCGCGCAGCGGGCGTGTCGAAGGACGCAATCCAGCCCTCCCCATCCTTTCGAGAGAACTTCCATGGATCGCCGCGCCTTCCTCACCACCCTGGCTGGAACCAGCCTCGCCGCCATCACCCCCGAGGCCGTGCTGGCCGCCTCGGCCGCCGCCAACCCCGCCTGGGCCCTGGCCGTCGGCGACATCGAGGCCGACCTCGCGCCACGGGGTCTGCGCCTGATCCATGGCCGGGCGCCCAAGGGGCTGGCCGGGACCCTCTACCGCAATGGGCCGGCGAAGTTCCGGCGGGGGCCGGGCGCCCCGGCCCACTGGTTCGACGGCGATGGCCTGGTGCGGGCCTTCCGCATCGGGGACGGCAAGGCCAGCCTGGCCGGCAAGTTCGTCGACACCTTCAAGCGGCGGCAGGATGCGAAATTCGGCGCCCTTGTCGGGCCGGGCTTCGCGGCCACGGCGACGGCGGGCGCGACGGTGCGCAATTCCGACGACAGCAACGCCGCCAACACGGCCCTGCTGCCGATCGGCGGCGAACTTCTGGCCCTGTGGGAACAGGGCTCGCCGATCGCGCTGGACCTGGAGACGCTGGCCACCAAGGGGCCGAAGACCTACGCTCCGGACCTGGCCCACATGCCCTTCCTGGCCCATCCGCGCATCGAGCCGAACGGCCGGGTGTGGAACCTCGGCGTCGCCGGCCACAGGGCGCTGGTCTGGACCCTCAAGGCCGACGGCTCGCTGGAGAAGACCGGCATGCTGGAGCTGCCACGGGCCAGCTACATCCACGATTTCACAGCCACGGCCCGGTCGCTGGTCATCGTGCTGCAGCCCTGGATCCAGGACAAACCCGTACAGCCGTTCGCGGCCAGCATGAGCTGGCGGCCGGAGCTGGGGACGCAGGTGCTGGTGGTCGACAAGAACGACTTCAGCAAACGCCGCCTGTACGACCTGCCGGCCTTCTTCGCCTTCCACCTGGGCGACGCCTGGGAGGAGGCCGACGGGACCATCCGCTTCGACGCCTGCACCGAGGCCGACGCCAGCTTCGCGGCGCGGGGCGGCTCGCAGATCACCGCTCTGAAGATGCCCGACACGCAAGTGACCCGGCTGAGCTTCATCACCCTCGACGCCGACGGCAAGGGCAGCCTCGAGGTGACGGCGCTGCCGGCCGAGTTCCCCAAGACCGACCCCCGCTTCGCCGGCCACGGCCGGATGAAGACGATGGTCAACACCGTCGGCGGCGGACCGGCCAAGCCCTTCCTGCAGGGCGTGGCGGTCAGCGACTGGCGCACCGGCAAGGCCGATGTCTTCGACTTCGGGCCGGACCATTGCGCCGAGGAACACCTGTTCGCGCCCCGCCCGGGGTCCAGCCGCGAACTGGACGGCTGGCTGGTCGGAACCAGCCTCAACCTCAAGGCCCGGGCCACCGAGCTGCATGTCTTCGATGCGTCCCGGGTATCGTCGGGGCCCCTTTGCAGCTGGCGGGCGGATGTGCCGCTGCCGGTGGGGTTCCATGGCTGCTGGGTCTGACGGCGACTTGCCACACCCTTGCCTTGGGCTCCCGGCGCGGCCTATCGGTGTTTTCCATGACCGCGACACGGGGCAGGCCACGCAAGGACGGGCGGGGGCGGCCGGCGAAATCCACCGGCAGCGACATGCGCCAGGCCATCCTGGACGCCGCCGAGGGGCTGTTCGCGCGGCACGGCTTCTATGGGGTGACCACCCGCCAGGTGGCCTCCGAGGCCGGCGTCGACACGGCCCTGATCCACTATTATTTCGGGGCCAAGCGCGAGCTGTTCGACGCCGTCTTCCTGCGCCGGGCCGAGATCCTCAACAGCGACCGCAAGGCCTCGATGGACGCCTATGAGGCGGCGAACCCCGGGACGATGACGCCGCTGGGGGTGATCACCGCCTTCATCGATCCGCTGATCGAGCGGTCGATGACCGGCGGGACGGGCTGGAAGAACTATTTCGCGCTGGTCGCCCAGGTGAACAACACCCCGGCCTGGGGCGGCGAGACCATGCACCGCTTCTTCGATCCGGTCGTCCACCAGCTGGTCGACACCCTGAAGCGCGCCGCGCCGGAGGCGGATCTCGCCGAGCTCTACTGGGGCTACCAGTTCCTGACCGGCGCGATGATGCTGGCCCTGTCGGAAACCGGCCGCATCGACCAGCTGTCGGAAGGCCTCTGCCACTCCAACGACCTGGAAGCGATCCGGGCGCGGCTCTACCGCTACTGCGCGGCCGGCTTCGAGATCCTGATCCGCTAGCCACCATTCCGGTGTGGCGCCAATTCATCATGCGGTGAAAAACGATGGTGTCCGAGCCCCCTCGGCCGCGTGGATTGTTGCGCGCGGGCCCGTCCTGACTCAAGGTCGGCAATAATTCGCGTTTCGGTGAATTTTTTGTAATCAACAGCGTCCGCCAAGGACCGACAGGACCCTTTCAGAGGTCCGAGCGTGACGCCGCCAGGGAGGGCAACCTATGAAGACCATGTGGAAGGCTATGCTGTTGGCCGGTGCGGCCTGGACGGCCACCGCCGCCGGCGCCTACGCGCAGGATACCGCGGCTCCGGCCACCGACGTCGAGGAGGTGGTGATCACCGCCCGCCGCGTCAGCGAGAACCTGCAGGAGGTTCCGGCCGCCGTCTCGGCGTTCAGCGAGCAGTCCCTGGAACGCATCCAGGCCAGCGACACGACCGGCCTTCAGGGCGCGGTGCCGAACCTGAACATCGTCCAGGGCCGCGGCTCGTCCAACTCGACCAACATCTTCATCCGCGGCGTTGGTCAGCCCGACGCCCTGCAGACCTTCGACCCGGCCGTCGGCCTGTACGTCGACGACGTCTATTACAGCCGCATCCGCGGCACCAACATCGACCTGCTCGACCTCGAGCGCATCGAGGTGCTGCGCGGCCCGCAAGGCACGCTGTACGG
>JAQGIK010000106.1 GCA_028291265.1 Caulobacter sp.
GGCGCCTGCTCCCACGCCTGACCGTCCGACCCCGCAGCCGCCCCGGCCGCCCGTCGCCGGCGTGGCGCTCACCGACCTGCCCGGCTGGCAGGCCGAGGACCATGCGGCGGCGCTGGCGGCGGTGATCACCAGCTGTCGCGCCAGGTCCCTGCCGCAGCTTGCCGAGGCCTGCGCCAAGGTGCGGGCGGGCGGGCCGTTGGCCGGGCCGGCGGCGAAAGCCCTGCTGGAACAGACCTTCCGGGCCGTGCCGGTCGGGGCCGAGGGGCTGCTGACCGCCTACTTCTCCCCGCAGTACGAGGCGCGGTTTTCCCGCACCGGGGAGTTCACCGCCGTGGTGCGGCCAAGGCCGGCCGACCTCGTCTACGACCCGACCTTCGTCCCCGACCCGGCCCGGCCGGGCTGGAAGGGGGAGTCGCGGGATGTGAACAACGACCTCCTGCCCTACCCCGACCGGGCGGCCATCGAGGCGGCTGACGAGGTGCAGCCGCTGGCCTGGATGCGGCCCGAGGACCTGTTCTTCCTGCAGATCCAGGGCAGCGGCGTGCTGGTGCTGCCGGACGGGCGGCGCAAGCGAGCGGTGTTCGCGGCCACCAATGGCCAGCCGTTCAAGGGCATCGCCACCCCGATGCGCGACCAGGGCCTGCTGGCGCCGAACAACACCTCGGGCGAGGCGATCCGCGGCTGGCTGGCCGACCATCGCGGGCCGGAGGCCGAGGCCATCATGCGGCTGAACCCGCGCTACGTCTTCTTCCGCATGGAGGACGACGATGGCCGGGAGGCGACCGGGGCGGCCGGCGCGCCGCTGCCGGCCGGGCGGGCCATCGCCATCGACGCCGGGTATCACGACTATGGGGCGCTGTACTGGATCGACGGCCAGGCCCCAAGCCTGGCCGGGGCCTTTCCTCGCTACAGCCGGCTGGTCACGGCGCTGGACACCGGCGGCGCCATTCGCGGCCAGGTGCGGGCCGACCTCTACATCGGCAGCGGCGACGCCGCCGGGCGGGAGGCGGGGCGGGTCAAGCACGCCCTGCACATGTGGCGGCTGATCCCGGCGCCGGACCAATGAAGCGCACCACCCGGCCCGAGGAGCTGGCCCTGTGGGCGCGGGTGGCCGAGACGGTCAAGCCGTTGCCCGGGCGCAAGGTGCCGAAGACGGCGGCGGCGAAGGCCGTTGTAGGGGACGCCCTGCCGCCGAAGCTGGAGGGCCGGGCGGCGCTGGCCAGGGCGGTGAAGGTCACGAAACCCAAACCGCCGCCCGAGCCGCTGGAGCCGAACCGCTCGCGGCGGGTGGTCAAGGAGCGGGAGGCCATCGCCGGCCGGGTCGACCTGCACGGCCTGACCCTGGAGCGGGCCCGGCCGGCGCTGGAGAGCTTCATCCTGTCCGCCGTCGAGCGCGGCGACCGCCTGGTGCTGGTCATCACCGGCAAGGGCAGCGGCGGGCGCGAGACCCTGCGCGGGATGACGCCGCTCTGGCTGTCCCAGCCGCCGCTGCGCACCCTGATCGCCGGCGTGCAACAGGCCGACCGCAAACACGGCGGCGACGGGGCGTTTTACGTGGCGCTGAAGAAGCTGCGGTGACGGTGGCGCCGTCCCTCCCCGAATGGGAGGGAGGTCAAGGAATCAGCAGCGTTGACCCCGTCGTCTTGCGGCCTTCCAGCGCCTCATGCGCCTTCGCGGCATCTTTCAGAGCGAACTCCGCGCCGATCTCGATCTTCACCGCGCCCGACAGGATCTGCTCGAACAACGCCCCGGCGCTGTCGTCCAGTTCCTCGGCCGTGGTCACATAGTCGAACAGGGTCGGCCGGGTCAGGAACAGGCTGCCGCCGCGGCTCAGGCGCAGGGGCTCGACCGCCGGGGCCGGGCCGGAGGCGTTGCCGAAGGTGACCAGCATGCCGCGTCGGGCCAGGCTGGAGAGGCTGCCTTCGAGGGTGGCCTTGCCGACGCCGTCGTAGACGACGCGGACCCCGGCCCCGTCGGTCAGCTCACGGACCTGCGGGGCGAAGTCGCCCTGGTCGTAGCGGATGACGTGGTCGCAGCCGTTGGCCAGCGCCAGCTGGGCCTTGGCATCCGAACTGGTGGTGCCGATGACGAAGGCGCCGAGCGACTGGGCCCACTGGCTGAGGATCGAACCGACCCCGCCGGCGGCGGCATGGATCAGCACTGCGTCGCCGGCCGCCACCGGAAAGCAGCGGCGGATCAGGAATTCGGCGGTCATGCCCTTGAGCAAGGCGGCGGCCGCGGTTCGCGCGGAGATCCCGTCCGGCAGCTTGACGACCTTGTCCTCCTTGAGGACCACGGCCTGCGCATAACCGCCGCCGCCGCCGACCCCGTAGCCGGCCCGATCGCCGACCTGGAAGCGGGTGACGCCCTCGCCGACCGCCTCGACGACGCCGGCCCCCTCCTGGCCCAGGACCAGCGGGAATTTCGCCGGGTAGAGGCCCGAGCGGAAATAGGTGTCGATGAAGTTGAGGCCGGCCGCCTCCTGCCGCAGCAGGATTTGGCCGGGACCCGGGACCGGGACGGGGACATCGACGGCCTCGAGGACCTCAACGCCGCCGGCTTCTCTCGCCTGGATGGCCAGCATCAGAGGTTGGCCTTGAAGAAGGCGGCGGTGCGGGCGTTGGCCAGCTCGGCGGCGGCCGCGTCGTAGTGCTCGCCGCCGTGGCGCGCGAAGGCGTGGTCGCAGCCGGGGTAGTCGTGGATCTCGACCTGGGCGTGGTTGTCGAGCTCCTGGTGGATCAGGGCCTGGGCCTCCTTGGGCACGAAGCCGTCCTCGGCGGCGATGTGGAGCAGCAGCGGCTGGGCCAGTTTTTCGGCCTCGGCCAGATAGTTCTCGATGCCGACGCCGTAGTAGCCGACCGCCGCGTCGACGTCGGTGCGGGTGGCGGTGAGGAAGGCCAGCCGGCCGCCGAGGCAGAAGCCGACCGCGCCGACCTTGCCGGTCGAGCCTTCGAGGCCCCGGACCTGGTCGATGGTGGCGGCGATGTCCTCGACGCCGTTGTCGACGTTGAAGGCGTTGAACAGTTCGAAGGCCCGCTTCCACTCGGCTTCCGACTGGTCGGTGATGTCGATGCCGGGCTCGATGCGCCAGAAGAGGTCGGGGCAGACGGCGATGTAGCCCTTGGCCGCGTAGTCGTCGGTGACGTCGCGCATGACCCTGTTGACGCCGAAGATCTCCTGGATGACCACGATCACCGGCGCCGGGGTCCGCGCCGGGCGGGCGACATAGGCGGAGAAGTCGCCGTCGGGCGTCTTGATGGTCAGGCGTTCACCGCTCATGGTCGTCTCTCGTTCCGTTGACTGATTTGCCGCACTTAAACGCGGGGCCCGCCACAACCCAATGACAAAGGTGTGGTTGGGCGCCCAGAAAGTCTGAAACCCATGAAGGTCACTGTCGAGATCGACTGCACCCCGGTGGAGGCCCGCACCTTTCTGGGCTTGCCGGACGTCACCACCTTGAACGACCACATGATGGCCGAGATGCAGAAGCGGATGGACGCCAACATGGCGGCCCTGGCCCCGGAAGAGCTGATGAAGACCTGGATGAGCTTCGGGATGGGAGCCCAGGAGCAGTTCCGCAAGCTGATGACCGCCGCGGCGACCTCGGCCATGGGCGGCTCCAAGGGCAAATGAGCGACACCATCTTCGCCCTGGCGACCGCGCCCGGCCGGGCGGCGGTGGCGGTCGTGCGGCTGTCGGGGCCGGGCAGCGGCGGAGCGCTCGAATCCCTTACGGGAAAAGCGGTTCCGGCCGCGCGGCGGGCCTCGCTGCGGCGGCTGAAGGACAGCGAGGGCCGGGTGCTGGACGAGGCCCTGGTGATCTGGACGCCGGGGCCGGGCAGCTACACCGGCGAGGACGCCGCCGAACTGCACCTGCACGGCGGGCCGGCCATCGTCGAGGGTGTCATCCAGGCGCTGCATGACCTGGGGCTGCGGCTGGCCGAGCCGGGGGAATTCACCCGGCGGGCCTTCGAGAACGGCAGGCTGGACCTGGCCCAGGCCGAGGCGGTGGCCGACCTGGTCGACGCGGAAACCCAAGGCCAGGCGCGGCAGGCGCTGGGGCAGCTGGGCGGGGCGCTGTCGCGGCGCTACGAGACCTGGCGGGGGCAGCTGGTCCAGGCCCTGGCCATGCTGGAGGCGGCGGTCGATTTCCCGGACGAGGAACTGCCGGCCGATGTGGCGATGCGGGCCCGGCCGCCGCTGGAAGCGCTGCTGCTTGAGATCAGTGAGGCGCTGGCCGACGAGGGTCGTGGCCGGCGGGTGCGCGAGGGGTATCGGGTCGCCTTGATCGGGGCCCCGAACGCCGGCAAGTCGAGCCTGCTCAACGCCCTGGCCGGGCGCGACGCGGCCATCGTCACGGCGACGCCGGGGACGACGCGGGACGTGATCGAGGTTCCGCTGGTGCTGGCCGGCTACAAGGTGCTGCTGGCCGACACGGCCGGGGTGCGCGACACCGAGGAGGCCATCGAGGCCGAGGGCGTGCGGCGGGCGCGGGCCTGGGCGGACGGCGCCGACCTGCGGCTGTGGGTGGTGGACGGCTCGGCTTCGGGGGACTGGCGGCAGGCCTACGGGCTGGCCAGGCCCGGCGACCTGCTGGTGATGACCAAGGCCGACCTGGCGGCGGGAGCCGACCGGGCCGAGGCGGCGGCGGCTCCGCTCGACCGGATGGCGGTCTCGGTGTTGGCGGCGGACGACGTCCGCCGGGTCCGGGCCGAACTGGAGCGGCGGGTGGTCGAGGCGCTGGGCGGCGGCGAAACGCCGCTGGCGACACGGATCCGGCACGGCGAAAGCCTGCGGGAGGCCCATGCGCGGCTGATCCGGGCGCTGGAGGAACTGGAGCCGGCGGTGGAGCTGGCGGCCGAGGACGTGCGGCTGGCGGCGCGGGCCCTGGCCCGGGTGACGGGGCGGATCGGCGCCGAGGACATACTAGATGTGGTGTTTTCGAGCTTTTGCATCGGCAAATAGGGTGTTTCACGTGAAGCATCGAGGTGGCGGTGTTGCGGTTTTGTGGGCGGCGACGTTGCGCTCCTGACGGGACGCGATGGGTGGTGTCGACGGGGTTTAGCAGGATCTGGTTTGCGTGCTTCGACACGCGCCCTGAGGTCGCTGCTCAGCATGACCGGCTTTGTGACTTCACTGAAGTTCGTCATCCTGAGCCGCCCGCGACGCGGGCGTGTCGAAGGACGCACGATGTTTCACGTGAAACATCGCGATCAACTCTCGGCGACGCCCCGTGACTCCGGGGCGGCCGGCGCCGTATAAGACTCTCCCAACGCCCCCACCCGTGGGGGCGCTCTTGTTTGAGCGTCTGATGTCTTTCGATGTGATCGTGATCGGTGGCGGCCATGCGGGCTGCGAGGCGGCGGCGGCGTCCGCCCGCTTCGGCGCGCGCACCCTGCTGCTGACCCACAAGCTCGAGACCATCGGCGAGATGAGTTGCAATCCGGCCATCGGCGGCCTCGGCAAGGGCCATCTGGTCCGCGAGATCGACGCCCTCGACGGGGTGATGGGGCGGATGGCCGACAAGGCGGGCATCCAGTTCCGCATGCTCAACCGGTCCAAGGGGCCGGCGGTGCGCGGGCCGCGCAGCCAGATCGACCGCAAGCTCTACCGCGAGGCCATGCAGGCCGAACTGGCGACGACGCCGAACCTCAGCATTGAGGCCGAGGCGGTCGAGGACCTGATCGTCGAGGACGGCGTGGTGGTCGGGGCGGTCGGGGCGTCCGGCCGGGAGTGGCGGGCGAGGGCGGTGGTGCTGACCACCGGCACCTTCCTCAAGGGCGTCATTCACCTGGGCGAGCAGCGCATCGCGGCCGGCCGGGTCGGGGACGCGCCGGCCATCGGCCTGTCGGACCGGCTGTACGCCAGCGGCCTGTCGATGGGGCGGCTGAAGACCGGCACCCCGGCGCGGCTGGACGGCCGGACCATCCACTGGGACCGGCTGGAGATGCAGGACGCCGACGCCGAGCCCGTGCCGTTCAGCTTCCTCAACGACCGGATCGACGTGCCGCAGATCCAGTGCGGCATCACCTTCACGACGCAGGAGACGCACCGGATCATCGCCGAGCGACTGGGCGAGTCGGCGGTCTACGGCGGTCGCGCCACCGGCATTGGACCGCGTTATTGCCCGTCGATCGAGGACAAGGTCGTCCGCTTCGCCGACAAGAGCAGCCACCAGGTGTTCCTCGAGCCGGAAGGGCTCGACGACCCGACCGTCTATCCGAACGGGGTTTCGACCTCGGTGTCGGAGGAGACCCAGAGCCTGTTCCTGCGGACCATTCCGGGGCTGGAGGATGTGGTCATCTTCCGGCCGGGCTACGCCATCGAATACGACTACGTCGATCCGCGCGAGCTTTTCCCGACCCTCGAGGTCAAGCGGCTGCCGGGCCTGTACCTGGCCGGGCAGATCAACGGCACCACGGGATACGAGGAGGCCGGCGCCCAGGGTCTGGTGGCCGGACTGAACGCGGCGCGGGCGGCGGCGGGGTCGGGCGCGGTCGAGTTCGCGCGGGACGAGGCCTACATCGGGGTAATGATCGACGACCTGGTCACCCGCGGCGTCACCGAGCCCTATCGGATGTTCACCAGCCGGGCCGAGTTCCGTCTCACCCTGCGGGCCGACAACGCCGACCAGCGACTGACGGGGCGCGGCATCGAAGCCGGCGTCGTCGGACCGGGGCGGGCCTCGGTGTTTCACGTGAAACAACGCCAGCTCGCCGAGGCCAGGGATTTCGCCAGAAGTCACAATCTGACGCCGGCCGAGGCCCTGAAGCTGGGGCTGACGGTCAAGGCCGACGGCCAGCGCCGGGATATCGGTCAGCTGCTGGCCTATCCCGACGTGTCGCTGGAGCGGTTGACGGCGATCTGGCCGCAGATCGGCGACTGGACGCCGGCTGTGCGCGAGCAGGTCGAGATCGATGCGGCCTACAGCGGCTATCTCGACCGCCAGCAGGCCGACGTCGACGCCTTCCGGCGGGACGAAAACCTGCGGCTGCCGGCCGACCTCGACTATGGGGCCATCGGCGGGCTGTCGAACGAGGTGCGCGAGAAGCTGTTGCGGGTGCGGCCCCTGACCCTGGGCCAGGCAGCCCGGATCGAGGGGGTCACCCCCGGCGCCATCACCGCCTTGCTGGCCCATGTGCGGCGCGCCCGTGCTGCTTGAACCCCTGACATCCCAGCCTTTGGGCGAGAGCCCGGAAGGGTTTGCGCAGGCCATCGGCGCGACGCCGGCCCAGCTGGCCGACCTTGAGCGGTATCGCGACATGCTCGAGGACTGGAACGGCCGGATGAACCTGGTCGGGCCCTCGGCCATGGCCACCTTCTGGTCCAGGCACGCCCTGGACAGCGCCCAGTTGGTCAAGCTGGCGCCGGACGCCCTGCGATGGGCCGATCTCGGCACGGGCGCGGGTCTGCCCGGGTTGGTCCTGGCCATCCTGCTCAAGGGTCGCGCGGGCGCGTCGGTGCATCTGATCGAAAGCCTGGCCAAACGCTGCCGCTTCCTGTCGGAGGTGGTGTCGGAGCTCGGCCTGCCGGCGACGGTCCATAACGCCCGGGCCGAGGATGTGAAGATCGAGGTCGAGGTGGTGACGGCGCGGGCCGTGGCCGCCTTGCCGAAACTGCTGGGCTTCGCCGAGCCCTGTCTGAAGCGCGGGGCGCGCGGGCTGTTTCTCAAGGGCCAGGCCGCCGAAGCCGAGCTGGCCGAGGCCCGTACCGCCGGTTGGAAACTCGAAGCGTCGTTGATTCAAAGCCTTAGCGATCCGGATGGCCGGATCGTCGATATCCGGAGTGCGAAGCGTGGACGTTGAAACCGCCCCCAATCCCGTCGCTGTTCCGGAGGCGGGCCGGCCGCTGCGCGTGCTGGCCATCGCCAACCAGAAGGGCGGGGTGGGCAAGACCACCACGGCCATCAACCTCGGCACGGCCCTGGCGGCGGTCGGGGAGTCGGTGCTGTTGATCGACAGCGACCCGCAGGGCAACGCCTCGACGGGCCTGGGCGTGCATCGCTCGGCCCGCAAGGTGACGATGTACGACGTCTATGTGGGCGACAAGACGCTTGAGCAGGCGGCGATGCGGACGGCCTTGCCGGGACTCGACCTGGCGGCGTCGGACGCCGACCTGTCGGGCCTGGAGATGGAACTGGCGGCCAGTCCGCGGCGGTCCTACCGGCTGCGGGACGCGCTGTCGGCGCTAAGGGCGACGGGCAAGTACACGTATGTTCTCATCGACTGCCCGCCGTCGCTGAACCTGCTGACCGTCAACGCCATGACCGGGGCCGACGCGGTGTTCGTGCCGCTGCAGACCGAGTTCTTTGCGCTGGAGGGTCTGACCCAGCTGATGCGGACCATCGAGCTGGTGCGCGGCAGCCTCAATCCGGCCCTGGAGATCCAGGGCGTGGTGCTGACCATGTACGACCGCCGCAACAGCCTGTCGGAACAGGTGGCCCGCGACGTGCGCGAGCACTTCGGCGACACCGTCTACGAGACGGTCATTCCGCGTAACGTGCGGGTCAGCGAGGCGCCGTCCTACGGCAAGCCGGTGCTGATCTACGATCTGAAATGCGCCGGCTCGCAGGCCTATCTGCAGCTGGCGCGCGAAGTGGTGCGGCGCGAGCGTGATCGTCGCGCCAAAGTTCAATAGAAAGAACGGGTTATGGTTGAAGGACGTCGGGGACTGGGGCGCGGACTGTCGGCCCTGCTGGGCGAGGCCGAGGCGGCCGAAGCGGCGGCGCCGGCCGGCGAGACCGGAGGCGCGCGCGAGGCGCCGATCGAGCTGATCCGGGCCAATCCGGACCAGCCGCGGCGGTCGTTTTCACGCGACGACATCGACGCCCTGGCGGCCTCGATCCGCGAGAAGGGGATTCTGCAGCCGATCCTGACCCGGCCGATGCCGGGGGCCGAGGGCGAGTACCAGATCGTCGCCGGCGAGCGGCGCTGGCGGGCGGCCCAGATCGCCGGCCTGCGCACCGTGCCGATCCTGGTGCGCCAGTTCGACGACCGCCAGGTGCTGGAAATCGCCATCGTCGAGAACGTCCAGCGGACCGACCTCAATCCCTACGAGGAGGCGCTCGGCTACAGGGCGCTGATCGAGAAGTTCGGCCATACCCAGGAGGCGGTGGCCGAGGCGGTCGGCAAGAGCCGGCCGCATGTCGCCAATGCGTTGCGGTTGCTCAACCTGCCGCAGCCGGTGCTGACCATGCTGGTCGAGGGCGAGCTGACGGCCGGCCATGCGCGGGCCCTGGTCGGCTCGGAGCGGGCGGTCGAACTGGCCCGGCGGATCGTCGCCGAGGGCATGAGCGTGCGCCAGGCCGAGGCGCTGCTGAAGGATCCCGATCCGAAGCCGCGGGGGCCGGCGAAGGCGCCGTCGCAGGCGGTGAAGGACCACGACACCACGGCGCTGGAGAGCGATCTGGCGGATATCCTCGGCCTCGAGGTCGAGATCCGTGACGCCGGCGGCAAGGGCGAGGTGCGGTTGAAGTACGCGACGCTCGAGCAGCTAGACGATCTCTGCCGGCGGCTGACGCGGGCGGGTTAGTTCGCTCTCCGCCCCCGCGAGGGGGCGGAGGATGGTTCGGAGCGTCAGCGACGGACCAGGAGGCGGGGCGGCGCCGGCGGAGGTTCCTCCTGGGCCGGCGGCGGAGAGCCCCTCGGTTTGGCTCGCTTGCAGCGCTCGCCAAATCCTCTCCCCCACCAAGTGGGGGAGAGCGATCGCCAGCTCGTCTCTTGCGCTACGGCGCCACTTCGTCCGAGAAGGCCTTGACGTCGCCGAGCAGCTTTTCGGCCGCCAGTTTCACCAGTTCGCCGCCTTTTTCCGGGGTCGCCTGGCCCGGGTCGCTGCCCATGCGGCCGTCGGGGAAGCGCTTCCTGAAATCGGCGGCTTCGCGGATCGGTCCGGTCGGCGCTACCGGCGGGTCATACTTTGCGGTCTTGATGCTGTCGCCATAGGCCCATTGGGTGACGGCGATCTCGGACGGGGTGGCGTGGCTGCCGTGGCCGGTCGGAAACTGGCGCATGGCCAGGCTGCCCACGCCATCGAGGTCCCACCAGTTTTTCAGCTTCGCCGCGAAGCCTCTGGGAAGGCGGCCGAAACTGGCCTCCGCATAAAGTTCGCTGAAGGCCGCCTCGATGGTGTGGACGTTGCCGCCGTGGCCGTTGAGGAAATAGATCCGCTCGAAACCGTGGCCGGCGAGCGACCGGCACCAGTCGCCGATGGCGGCGATGAAGGTCGTCGGACGCAGGGAAATGGTGCCCGGGAAGCCCAGATGGTGCTGGGCCATACCGATGTTGAAGGTCGGCGCTACCAGGAAGTCCGACCGGTCCTGCTGGGCGTCGTGGGCGATGATCTCGGGGCACATCCAGTCGGTGCCGAGCAAACCGGTGGGGCCGTGCTGCTCGTTGGAGCCGATCGGCACGACGACCGTCTTCGAGCGGGTCAGGAAGGCCTCGATTTCGGGCCAGGTGGATTTGGCGAGCAGCATGGGAAGCGTCTTTGCACTTGGAGGGAAAGGTTGGCCCCTCTTTAAGCCGCATTGGCCGCGCTGACGAGAACGCCGGGGCTTTGCGGCCCCAGCGTTGACTTAAGACATTGATTTATATCGGATTTTACGGACGGTCGCCCTTGGGCAGGGCGGCGACCTGTTCGGGCGTCAGCTTGTCCAGGCTGCGCACGGCGCAGCGCTGCGGGCCGATGCTGGAATGGACCAGGAGGGTGACGTCCTGGGCGCTGCAGATGCTGCTGGTCGGGTGGGAATCGAAGCCGATCTCCAGGGCGTTGGACAGATCGGTGCAGCGGCCGAAGGTTTCCAGCCGGTAGGTGTCGCGGCCGGCCCGGACGTAGAGGGTCTTGTCGTCGTCGGCCGTGGTGTAGTTGCGCACCTGGCGATTGAAGAAGCAGTCGGTGCGGGCGCTGAGCGCCTTTTTGGCCGGCTGGGCCTGGACGACGCCGGCGGCGCCGGTGACGAGGAGCGCCGTTCCCAGGAGGGCGGCGGTAAGAGCCTTGGGCAGGGTCTTGGTCATGGCATTTGCACTCCGATGAAGCCCGTCCGACCTCAGGATAGGTCAACGCGTGGGGCTTGGCGAGGTTCTGCGAAGCGCGCGCTTACGGAATCTGGCGGGGTCGACGGCGTCGGCCAGGTCGGCCGGCAGGGGTGAGGGATAGCCCAGCAGTGTTGCGGCCAGATGATCGGCCAGCAACGGGGCGACACAGAAGCCGCGGCCGCCGAATCCGGACAGCACGAACAGGCCCGGCTGGTCAGGCACGGGGCCGGCCAGCGGCAGGTGGTCGGGCGCGGCGGCGCGGAGGGCGGCGCGGCCGGTCAGGGGGTGGGCGCCGAGGTCGGCGGCGAGGTCCGGCAGGCGGGCGGCGATGAGGGCGAGGTTGGCGGCGTCGTCTTCCGGCAGGGCCTGCGTGTCGGTTCGGTCCCGCTGGTGGGTGGCCCCGAACAGGACGCCGTCCCGGGTCGGGATCGCATAGCCGCCGAAGGAGACCGCCCGCGGGATCGCGGCGCCGGCGGCGACGGTGGCCTGGCCGCGCACCGGCCGCAACGGCAGGTCGGCGAAGGCGGTGTTGGCCGGGCCGGCGCAGAGGACGACGAGGTCGGCGATGGCCAGCGTCTCGCCGGCCTCGCCGACCAGGCGCCAGTCGGGCTGGGCCGGCTCGAGCGCGACGACGCGGCGGCGATCGACGGGGCCGGCCCAGGCGGGGACCACGGCGGCCGGGTCGAGGACCAGGCCGTCGTGGATGGCGATGGCGTCCGGTTCGGCCGTCAGGGCCCCGGGATCGTGCAGGGGGCTGCCCGCGATGCGGTCGAAGCGGGCGGCGTCTTTTTCGCCCCCTTTCGAAGGTGGGGAGGCCAGGTGGCGGGCTCCCCGGGCGAGGATGGCGCCGGGGACGGTATCGTAGGCGGCGACGGCGTGGCGGAAGGCCTGGGCGAACAGCCGGGCGGGCGGGCCGTCGCCGGCGTCGAGGCGCGGGGTCATCAGGGCGGCGGCGTTGCCCGAGGCCCCGGCGGCGGGGCCTGCCGGGTCGAAGAGGGTTGGATCGAGGCCCTTGGCGCGCAGGGACCGGGCCAGGGCGGCCCCGGCGATGCCGGCCCCCAGAATCGCGACTTTGGGGATGGCGAGGGTGGGACGTGGCGGATCGGCGGCCTGGCCGGGCAGGATGGCCTCGGTGCGCTCGCGTTTGCGGCCGAAGCCGGGCTGTTTGGCGACCGTGAAGCCGGCGTCGGCCAGGCCACGGCGCACGGACCCGGCGACGGTGAAGGTGGCGGCCCGGGCCCCGGGGGCGCTGCGGGCGGCGACCAGGGCCATCAGCGGCGGCGACCACATGGCCGGGTTGGCGGCGGGGGCGAAGCCGTCGAGGAACCAGGCGTCGGCCTTGGCCGTCCAGGCGGTCAGGGCCTGGGTGGCGTCCATCACCGCCAGGTCGAGGCTGGCGGCGAAGGCGGGGAGATCCAGGTGGTGGAAGCCGTGGGCCGATCCCGGCCAGCCGGCGATCAGGGCGTCGGCGGCGGGCTTGATCTCGGGCCAGCGGGCCAGGGCGCGGGCGGCGTCGGCGGCGGCCATCGGGTGGGCCTCGACGCTGAAGATGGAGAGGTGGGCGCCGGCGGGGCGCGTCTGGTTCCACAGGGTGAGCAGGGCCGCGATGTTGAGGCCGGTGCCGAAGCCGAGCTCGCCGACCGTGAACTGGCGACGGCCCGCCCAGGCGTCCGGCAGGCCGCAGCCGGCCAGGAAGACGGCGCGGCTCTCGGCCAGGCCGTCCTCGCTGGAGAAGTAGACGTCCCCGTACAGCCGCGACCCGGGCAGGCCGTCGTCGCGCCATTCAACGGGGGAGTCTGGAGAGGGCATGAGCGGATGGTATCGCAGCCCGACGCCGCACGAGAAGGCGCAGCTGTCGAAAATCCTGGCTGGGCAACCTCAGGGCGCCCTTCTCCCCTTGCGGGAGAAGGCGGCGGCGAAGCCGACGGATGAGGGGTCGCACCAGCATCTGCGGCGCGTGTTGCAACCGCCTGATGGCGGCTTGGAGACCTATCGACCCCTCATCCGGCCCTTCGGGCCACCTTCCCCCGCAAGGGGAGAAGGGAGACCCGAGGCGAACCCCCCTTACTGGTTCGGGGGCGGGTTGTTCTTGCGGTCGGTTTCGAGGGGGACCTTGGCGGTCGGGGTGGTGGCCGTGGCCGGGCCCTTCGACGTGTCGACGGTCGGGGCGCCCGAGCCGACGGTGGGGGATGTGCCGGCGTCGGAGGCGGTGACGCCGCCGGTGCTCGAGCCGCCGCCGTCGGCGGTCGCGCCGCCGCTGGTGTCGACGCCGCCCGTGCCGTCGGCGTGGCCGCTCGCTCCGCCGGCGTCGGCGGCGCCTTCGGTGACGGCGGTGGTGTCGGTGGTTTCGGTGGTCTTGTCGGCCGGCTTGCTGCAGGCGGCCAGCGACAGGGCGGCGATGGCCGCGCCGGCGATAAGGATCGTGCGGATCATGGGTGTCCCTCCTGGGCGGGACGACCGAAACGGCGCGGCCCGTATGGCGATCAACGCCTCAGGCGGACGCGAGTTTCACGGACCGGTGATCGGCGAGTTGCGCGCTCGCCCACCGGCAAGGAAAAAGGGCCGCCCGGTGGGCGACCCTTTCCCTCAGCGTTCAAAGAAAAGAGGCTTATTTCTTCTCTTCGGTGGTGGTGGTCTTTTCGGTCGTCGTCGTCGTCGCGTCGGCGGCCGGAGCAGCCGTGGCGTCGGCGGCCGGGGCGGCCGTGCCGTCAGCAGCCGGAGCCGTGGCGTCGGCGGTGGCCGGAGCCGCCGGTTCGACGGTGGTCGTGGCGGTGGATTCTTCGGTCTTGGTCTCGGCCGGCTTGCCGCAGGCGGCGACGGACAGAGCGGCGAAAGCAGCGCCGATGATGAGGAGTTTACGCATTCCTGGTAGTCCCCTTGAAAGTTTCTCGTTGAGTGCGTCGTTGGGACGCAGAGGGACTATGGACCCCTGATCACGGCCTGCAAGCGGTCATTTCACGGCGCCGTGATCACGGATTGTGTCAGCCGGGCGACACAGCACTCACAAACCATTGTTTTCTCAGGCCTCGTTGGGAATAGCCGAGAGGGCTTCTTCCAGTTCGAGGAAGCTGGGCTGGGCGCCGGAGGGGACGCTGCCGCGACCGATCTCGACGCTGATCTGGGCGGCGTTGCCGTGCAGGTGGGCGACCAGCACCGACTGGATGATTCGGTAGAAGCTGCCTTCCTCGTTGACCACGTCGGTCAGACGGGCGGCGAGCGGGCCGAAGATGCCATAGGCCAGGAAGACGCCGAGGAAGGTGCCGACCAGGGCCCCGCCGATCATGCCGCCGAGCACTTCCGGCGGCTCGGTGATCGAGCCCATGGTCTTGATGACCCCGAGGACGGCGGCGACGATGCCGAGGGCCGGCAGGGCGTCGGCCAGGTTCTGCAGGGCGTGGGCCGGGGCCTGGGCCTCGTGGTGGTGCTTCTCGAGCTGCTTTTCCATGGCGTCCTCGACCTGGTGCGGGTCCTCGAGGTTCATGGTCATCATCCGCAGGGTGTCGCAGATGAAGTCGACGGCGAAGTGGTCCTTGGTGATGCGCGGGAAGCGGCTGAAGATCGTGCTCTCGCCAGGCTTTTCGATGTGGCTTTCGAGGGCGATGACGCCCTTGGACTTCATGGTCTTGGTCAGCAGGAACAGCAGGCTGAGCAGGTCGCGATAGTCGCCGGCCTTCCACTTGGGGCCCTTGAACACGCTGCCCATGCCGCTCATCGCGCATTTGATGGTCG
>JAQGIK010000118.1 GCA_028291265.1 Caulobacter sp.
CGACCAGACGGCGTCAGACGGGCATTCTTGTGGACGTTCATCCGGGGTCTCCCGGCTCAGAGGTTGGAGCTTCGCAACCACACCCTCTCAGCCCAACCCCGGGTGAACAACCTTCATAGCTTCGACATCTAGTTCCTCCCCCTCTCGGGGGAGGTGGCGGCCGCGCAGCGGCTGACGGAGGGGGTCACCGCCAAAGTCGCGGGTAGCCGGCTGTGGCTGTCGCCGGTGGGAACCCCCTCCACCACCGCCTACGGCGGCGGTCCCCCTCCCCCGAGAGGGGGGGAACTGTCACCAGGCGCCCAGCTCTCGAAGTTGCTTGGCCAGCGTCTGGTCCATGGCTTCGCCGTCGCCCTTGGCGAGGTCCGGCGGGGCGTCGGCGGCGTCGAGGTAGCGCCAGCCCTGGAAGGCGCGGCGCGGCTGGGGGGCGGTCTCGATCAGGTCGGGGGCCAGCATGAAGCGGACCGGCTGATGGCCCGGCAGGCCGGTCTGGATCTCGACGATGGTCTGGCGGACGAGAATGCTGCCCTTGATCACCCAGTAGAGCGACCCGCCGTCGAGGATCTCGGCCGACCGCTTGGGGGCCATGCGGGTCGGGCAGTAGGACGGATGCCCCTGGGCGGCGCGCTGGGCCCGCCAGTCGCGCAGGTCCTGCAGGCTCTCGACGCCGACGCAGAGCTTGATGATGTGAAGCGGCATGGGCGGGATGTAGTCGCTGTCTGACGGGATGGAAGCTTGGCGAAGCGGCGCGGTCATTATACCGCAGTCCGCCTGTTTCAAGCCGCCTCCAGCTTCGCCAGCACCACCCCTTCGCTGACCTGGCCGCCGGCGACGGCCGACAGTTCGGCGACGACGCCGTCGAAGGGGGCGGTCAGGGCGTGTTCCATCTTCATGGCCTCGAGAACCAGCAGGGTCTGGCCCTTGGTCACCGTGTCGCCGGCCTTGACCGAGACGGAGACGACCTTGCCCGGCATGGGCGAAAGGATCGAACCGTCGGAGGCCCCGGCGGCAGCGCCCAGAGGCGGCAGACGGGTGAAGACATGCGCCCGGCCGCCTTCAAAGATCACCCGCGTGTCCGGGTCCGGTGTCGAGACGTTGATGGAGCCGGCCTCGGAGCGATCAAAGCCGATGATATTCGGCATGCCGAAGACGCTGACCTGCTCACCGCCGCCGGCCATCAGGAATCCCGAGTGGCGATGAACTTCGTCCGTGAAGCGCAGGCCCGTGATCTCAAAGCTGCGGCGCTCGGGGCCCTGGAACACGGGCATGGTGAAGGTGGGTGGGCCGTTTAGACGGAAGCCGAACAGGCCGTTGCCGGCCGGTGCGCGCAGCGTGCTCCAGCTGTCCTCGTCCGATTGCATGATAAAGGAGGCGGCGGCCGCCATTTCGGCGCGAACGGACGGCGGCTGGGCGGTGAGCAGAACATCCTGCCGGTTCTCGATGAAGCCGGTATCGACACGGCCGGCCAAGAATTCCGGGTGTGACGCGCAGGCCGCCAGGAAGGCGGCGTTGGTTTTGACCGGCCAGACCTCGACCTGGGCGCAGGCTGCGGCCAAGGCCGCCGCGGCATCCTCTCGATCTTCGGCGTAGACGATGATCTTGGCGATCATCGGGTCATAGAAGGGGCTGACCTCGCCACCTTCACGGACCGCGCTATCCACGCGAACGTGGTCGGCCTTGGGCAGCCGAAAATGTTCAAGGCGTCCGGTGCTGGGCAGGAATCCGGTGTCCGGGTTCTCGGCATACAGCCGCGCCTCCATGGCCCAGCCGTCGATCTTCAGCTCGTCCTGCTTGAGCGGCAGCGGCTCGCCGCTGGCCACCCGCAGTTGCCATTCCACCAGGTCCTGGCCGGTGATCATCTCGGTCACCGGGTGTTCGACCTGCAGGCGGGTGTTCATCTCCATGAACCAGATGCGGTCGGCCTTCAGGCCGTCGGAGGCGTCGGCGATGAATTCGATGGTGCCGGCGCCCTCGTAGTTCACGGCCTTGGCGGCCTTGACGGCGGCGTCGCAGACGGCGGCGCGGGTGGCCGCGTCCATGCCCGGAGCCGGGGCTTCCTCGATGACTTTCTGGTGGCGGCGCTGCAGGGAGCAGTCGCGCTCGAACAGGTGGACGACATTGCCGTGGCTGTCGCCGAACACCTGCACCTCGATGTGGCGCGGGCGGGTGACGTACTTCTCGATCAGCACCTTCTGGTCGCCGAAGCTGGAGGCGGCCTCGCGCTGGCAGCTGGCCAGGGCGGCGACGAATTCGCGGGCTTCGAGCACCTTGCGCATGCCCTTGCCGCCGCCGCCGGCCACGGCCTTGATCAGCACGGGATAGCCGATGGCGTCGGCCTCGGCCCGCAGCCGCGCCGGCGACTGGTCCTCGCCGAGGTAGCCGGGCGTCACCGGCACGCCGGCCGCCGACATCCGCGCCTTGGCGGCGTCCTTCAGGCCCATGGCCTCGATGGCCGAGGGGGGAGGACCGACCCAGGCCAGGCCCGCTTCGGTCACCGCGCGCGCGAAGCCGCTGCTTCGTTCGGCGACGACCGGGTGCTGCTGGAGACCTACGTCATGCGCCCGCGCCACATCGAGGTGCAGGTGTTCGGCGACACGCACGGCGACGTCGTCCACCTCTACGAACGCGACTGCTCGCTGCAGCGCCGCCACCAAAAGGTGATCGATGAAGCCCCCGCGCCGGGCATGAATGAGGCGACCCGCGCCGCGATCTGTGAGGCGGCGGTCAAGGCGGCCAAGGCAGTCGGCTATGTCGGGGCCGGCACCATCGAGTTCATCGCCGACGCCAGCCAAGGGCTGCGCGCCGACCGGATCTGGTTTATGGAGATGAACACCCGGCTGCA
>JAQGIK010000169.1 GCA_028291265.1 Caulobacter sp.
CCCGCTTGCCGGGAGAAGGTGGCCCGCGAAGCGGGTCGGATGAGGGCAGCACCAGCTCCAACCGGTAGCCCTGAAAGCTGTCGTGACCGTCGGCGCTAGTATGCTCTCTAGCCCGGTCGGCCCGCGCTGCCCTCATCCGTCAGCCTTCGGCCGCCACCTTCTCCCGGCAAGCGGGAGAAGGCCGACGTTGCTTGAGCAACGCCGGAGGCCTAAACCCCCCTTCGTCAGCGGAAGGGGATAGCCGCATGCACTACGACATCGTCATCGTCGGCGGCGGGGCCGGCGGGCTCGAACTCGCCGCCCGGCTGGGCCGTAAGCTCGGCCGTCGCCGCGGCGCCGAAAAGGTCCTGCTCATCGACCGCACCGTCTTCCACATCTGGAAGCCGACCCTGCACGAGGTCGCCGCCGGCACCCTCGACACCCACCAGGAGGGCCTCAGCTACCCCCTCCTCGCCCGCCGCAACCATTTCAGCTTCACGCTCGGCGAGCTGTCCGCCCTCGACCCGGCCGCCCGCCGCCTGACCCTGGCCGTCATGGCCGACGAACAGGGTCGCGAACTGGCCCCCGAGCGCAGCATCACCTTCACCCACCTGGTGCTGGCCATCGGCGGCGGCGCCAACCTGTTCGGCACCCCCGGCGCCGAGAAGGCCCGCCTGCTCGAAAACACCGCCGACGCGGAGCGTTTCCACACCCGCCTGCTGACCGCCTTCACCCGCGCCAGCTTCGCCGCCGACAGATCGTTGGCCATCGCCATCGTCGGCGGCGGCGCCACCGGCGTCGAGCTGTCGGCCGAGCTGATCGAGGCCCACAACGAATTCCTCGGCGGCCTCGCCAAGGACCAGCGTTTCCGCCTCGACGTCACCATCCTGGAAGCCGCCGAGCGCATCCTCGGCCAGCTCCCCGAAAAGATCTCGACCCAGGCCCAGACCGCCCTGGAGCGAAAGGGCGTAAAGGTCCTGACCGGCGCCAAGGTGCAGTCGGTCGAGGACGACCGCGTGGTCACTTTGCTGGGCGACATCCCGGCCTCGATCATCGTCTGGGCCGCCGGCGTAAAAGCCGCCGACAGCAACACCACGCTCGGCCTCGAGACCAACCGCCTCAACCAGTTCCTCGCTAACGACCGCCTGGAGACCTCCGCCCCCGACATCTGGGCGATGGGCGACTGCGCCGCCGCCCCCTGGACAGAGGGCCGCACCATCCCGGCCCGCGCCGCCGCCGCCCACCAGCAGGCCGATTACTTGGCCAGGGTCCTGACCGCCCGCCTCGCCGAACGCCGCCACGAGGCCCCGTTCCGGTACCGCGACTTCGGCAGCCTGGTGTCGCTGGGGGAGAGCAGGGGCGTCGGCTCCCTGATGGGCGGCCTCGGCGGCCCCAACTTCTTCATCGAGGGCCTGATCGCCAAGTGGATCTACATGAGCCTCCACCTGGCCCACCACCGCGCCATCCTCGGGACGACCAAGACCGTGGTCCTGGCCCTGGCGCGGCTGCTGCAGGAACGGGTGTCAGGCCGTCTGAAACTCCACTAGCCCGGCCACACCGGCCGCTCATGCCGCGGCTGGTACACCGACAACTCACTGCCGCCCGGCGTCGTGAACCGCACGATCCGGCCCCAGCCCGCCTGCACCGGCGCCTCGAACACGACTCCCCTGGCCGACAGCTTCGCCATCACCGCCTCCAGGTCGTCACACATCAGATAAAGCTCGTGACTGTGCCGCTCCCCCGGATGCACGGCCACCTCGGCCGGCGGCAGGGCGAAGATCAGCCAGCTGTGGCCGACGTCCACGAAAGGCAGTTCCAGCACCTCCTGCAGGAAGGCGCGGTCCGCGTCCGCGTCGGTGGAATAGAGGATGACATGCGCGCCGTTGATCATGACGGGTACCTCCCGCCGCCGATCAAACACCCCGGCAGTTGACGCGCCTAGGGGAAACCGGCCCAGCCTCCCTCCAACAATAAGGGAAACGCCATGACCCACCCCGCCATCGAAATCCTTGAACACCCGCTCTCGCCCTACGCCCAGAAGGTCAAGATCGCCCTCGTCGAGAAGGGCGTCGCCTTCGAGGCCAGGATTCCCGGCGCCATCGGCTCGGGCCAGATCTCCGACGCGTTCGCCCGCGCCAACCCGCGCGGCGAGGTGCCTGTCCTCTATGTCGAGGGCCAAGCCATCTTCGATTCGACCATCATCCTGGAGTTCATCGAGGACCGCTTCCCCGATCCGCCGCTGCTCCCTGCCAGCCCCGCCGACCGCGCCCGCGTCCGCATGATCGAAGACCTCGTCGACACCCACTACGAAGCCATCACCTGGGGCCTCTCCGAGATCGCCAACTTCAAGCGCGCCACCGGCGACCAGGCCGCCGCCATGCAGGCACGCGCCGGCGAGGAGCTGGCCCAACTCCATGCCTGGCTGGAAGGCCAGCTCGGCGACCGCCCCTGGTTCAACGGCGAGGCCTTCGGCTGGGGCGACCTCTGCGTCGCCCCCTTCGTGGCCGGCGCCATCGGCTTCGGCTTCCCGCCCGGCGGCAAGCTGTCGGAGTGGTTCGCCCGCGCCGCCGCCCGCCCGTCGGTGGCGACCTCGCTGAACCAGGCCCGCGAGATGGCCGCCGCCATGGCCGGCGTCGCCCAGGTCGTCGAGGCCGGCCTGTTCAAGCGCCAGTACCGCGACCACCGCCTCGAATGGATGATCCGTTCGGGCGGATTGTCGGTGGTGCAGAAGGGGATCGAGCGCGACAATATCCGCTTCAACAGCGCCCCGGTCCAGGGCCTGGGAGCGACCTGATGATCCAGCTCTGGCACTGCGCCGACGCCCGCTCCTTCCGCGCCCTCTGGGCGCTGGAGGAACTGGGCATGCCCTATGAGCTGAAGCTGATGCCGTTCCCGCCGCGCCTGCGCCAGCCGGAGTACCTCGCGGTCAATCCGCTCGGCACCATCCCCTTCCTGGTCGATGGCGAGGTCCGGATGAGCGAGTCGGCGGCCATCACCCAGTACCTGGCTACCCGCGACGGCCCTACGGCCCTCTCGATCCAGCCGGGCGAGGCCGACTACGGCGCCTGGCTCAACTGGCTGCATTTCGGGGAGGCGACCCTGACCTTCCCCCAGACCCTGGTGCTACGCTACCGCACCTTCGAGCCCGGCCGCGCCGAGGCCGCCGCCGACGACTACGAGCGCTGGTTCTTCGCCCGCTTGAAGGGTCTCGACCGGGCTCTCGCCGACGGCCGCGACTGGCTCGTCGCCGACCGTTTCACCGCCGCCGACATCTCGGTCGGCTACGCGCTCGTGCTGGCCCGCAACCTGAAGATCGACGCCGGCTTCCCGCCCGCCGTCGCCGCCTATTGGCAGCGCCTGCGCGACCGCGACGGCTTCAAGCGCGCCAAGGCGGCCCAGAAGGACGACAGCGTCGCCGCCCCCGCCTTCCCCCAATAATTCAGGCTATCCCGGCGAGACTTCAGCGACAGGTTCCGGAACCTCCCGCTCGCCCTTCGCCAGTATGGTCGTCACCCCCATGTCGGCGGTGACATTGCCCAGCGTGCGGAAGATATCGGGCACCACCTCGACGGCCAGCAGGATCGGCAAGAGGTCGATCGGCGCCCCCAGGGCGATGCAGATCGGCGCCACGCTGGCGAAGAAGCTGATCTGGCCCGGCAGCCCGACCGAGCCGACGGCGACGGCGAACGACACCAGGATGGCCCCGGCGATCTGCGCAACGGTCGGCTCGACCCCATAGAGGTGGGCGACGAACAGCGCGGCGGCCAGGTTGGCCACCGGGCTGGTGGCGCGGAACACCGCCACCGCCAGCGGCAGCACCAGGCCGGTGATGCGGTCCGGAACCCCGAGGTTGTCCCGCGTCCGCTCCAGCATGGCCGGCAGGCTGGCCAGCGACGACTGGGTCGAGAAGGCCACGGCCAGCACCGGCCCGGAGGCTTTCAGGAACTCGCCAAGCTTGGCGGCCCGGCTGACGGCGACGACCACGAACATGATGACGGTGATCGAGGCGGTGATGGTCGAGACGATGACGATGTACTGCAACAGGGTGGCGGCGCTGGCGACGCCGGTCCGCAGGCCCACGCTCAAGGACAGGGCGAACACCCCGACCGGCGCGGCCCACAGCACCCAGCGCACGACGTTGAGCATGGTCTCGGCCACGCCCCGGAACACGGTCAGCAGGGGTCGTTTGAGCTCTTCGCTCAGCCGGCTGGCCCCGAAGCCGAAGAAGACGCCGAACACCACCAGCGGCAGGATGGCGTCCTCGACGGCGGCTTTGAGGGCATTGGCCGGGGCCAGGCCCTTGAGGAAATCGGCGACGGTCGAGGCCTTGGCGGCGGCCGCGTCCGGGGCGTGGGCGCTGGCCCGCAGGGCGGCCCCGGCCGCCTCGTCGATCGGCCAAAGGGCCAGCCAGCCTTGCGTCATCAGCACGCTGTAGGTGGCGAACACGGCCAGGAAGACGCCGAACAGCACGATGGCCCGGGCCGCCAGCTTGCCGGTGGCGGCCGCGTCGGCCACCGAGGCGATGCCCAGCACCAGCAGGGTGAAGACCAGCGGCACGATGGTCATCCGCAGGGCGTTGAGCCACAGCGAGCCCAGCGCCTCGACGATGCTCATCCCGTCCTGCACCCCCTTGGGGGCCCAGACCTGCAGCGCGGCGCCGACCAGCAGCCCCAGCACCAGGGCGATCAGCACGCGGACGGCGAGGGACTTGAGCATCCGGGAATTCCTAGTGGGTCAGGGGGTGAACAATGGCGGGATTTCCCGTGGTCGTCATCAAGCTTCGGCGGTTGCGGAAGGCCAAGGCCAGAGAACCTCCCTCAGGTCTCCCTTCTCCCCTCGCGGGAGAAGGTGTCGGCGAAGCCGACGGATGAGGGGGCTCCGGAAATGTTCGGCGGCGATGAAGTGGTTGCGACAGGCTGTACCGGAGGGCGGGGAGCCCCCTCATCCGGTCCTTCGGACCACCTTCTCCCGCGAGGGGAGAAGGACGACCAGAGGCGAACCCTTCCTATTTCCTCGGCCCCGCCTTCTTCACATACCGGTCCATCCAGTCGGTCATCTCCCACAGGGTATGCAGCGTCGACTCCCGGGCCCGGTAGGCGTGGGCCTCGTTGGGCAGCACCACATAACGCGCCGTCGCCCCGGCCCCTTTGAGCGCGGCGAAGAAGCGCTCGCTCTGGATCGGGAAGGTGCCGCTGTTGTCGTCGGCCCCGCCGTGGATCAGCAGGATCGGCTCGTTGATCTTCGTCGCGAAGGTGAAGGGGCTCATCTTCGTATAGGTGTCGGTGGCGTCCCAGTAGGTGCGCTGCTCCGACTGGAAGCCGAACGGGGTCAGGGTGCGGTTGTAGGCTCCCGAGCGGGCGATGCCGGCCCGGAACAGGTCGGTGTGGGCCAAGAGGTTGGCGGTCATGAAGGCGCCGTAGCTGTGGCCGCCGATGGCGATGCGGTCGCGGTCGGCGACGCCCATCTCGACCACCGCGTTGACGGCGGCCTCGGCGTCGGCGGTCAGCTGCTCGATGTAGGTGTCGTTGGGCTGCGCCCCGTCGGCCCCGACGATCGGCATCGAGGGGTTGTCGAAGATGGCGTAGCCCTGGGTCAGCAGGAACAGGTGGCTGATGCCGCCCGGCCGGGTGAAGCGGTTGGAGCGGTCGACCGTCTGGCCCGCGACGCCGGCGTCGGTGAATTCGGCCGGATAAGCCCACATCAGCATCGGCAGGCGTCCGTCGCGATCCTTGTCGTAGCCGGCCGGCAGATAGAGGGTGCCAGACAGCTGCACCCCGTCGGCCCGCCTGTATTTGACCTCCTGCTTGCCGACGCCAGCGAACTGCGGGGCCGGGTCGGGGATCCGGGTCAGCTGCGCCAGCTTGCCGTCCTTGACGTCCCGCAGGAAGAAGTTGGGGTTGTCCGTGCGGCTCTCGCGGCGGGTCAGCATGACCAGCCGGGTGTCGTCGATCAGGTCGAGGACCTGCTCGTAGTGGCTGGCGCTGGAGGTCCACAGCCGGGTGGACTTGCCGTCCTCCAGCGACATCGAGGACAGGAAGGGAAAGCCGCCCTGCGGTGTCTCGCCGGGCCCGCTCATGTACATGCCGCGGCCGTCGGGGGTGAAGTGGATGATCTGGCGGCCGTTGGGCAGGGCGGTCATCAGCACATCGCCCGGGTCGTCGTAGCGGCCCTGGTAGTTGCGGCTGACCAGCACCCGGGGCGCGCCCGGATGGGACGGGTTCACCGCCAGCCGGGTCTCATGGCGGCTGTCGAACCACTGGCTGTGGACGACGGCCAGATCCCTGCGGCCCCAGTCGAGGCCGGCGAAGCGCTCGGCCAGGTCGGCCAGCACGGTCGGCGGGCCGGCGAAGGGCGCGGCCTGCATCAGGACCCGGTCGTGGACATCGACCTTGGTGCGCGGATCGCCGCCGTCCTGGGCCTCGACCCAGAACAGGGTGGCCGGGGCGTCGTCGCGCCAGCCGACGCTGCGCGGCCCGGTGACCACGGCGTCGAACGGCGGCGGCAGGTCGTCGGCCAGCGGTCGGTCGACCACCGCCTTCACCACCGTCCCCGTCCAGTCGATGACGGCGATCTCGGTCGGGAAGCGCCCGGAGGCGACGATATAGCTGAACGGCCGCTTGACCCGCGTGGTCAGGATGTAGCGGCCGTCCGGCGAGACCAGGGCGGCGCTGTAGAGGCCCGGCTTGCCGATGGGGCTCAAGGCCCCGCTGGTCAGCTCGATGCGGACCAGCTGGCTGGTGAAATAGTGTTCGAACAGCGCCTCGTCCTGCGGCGAGGCCAGCAGGTCCTGGGCCGTGCGCACCGGCGCGGCGCGGCCCTTGCTCTCCTGGACCAGCGGACCGGTCGGCGTTGTCACCGCGACGGGCGGCTCGCCCCGGCCGGGCGGCACGATGCGGGCCAGGAAGCCGCTGCTGTCCGGCAGCCAGCCATAGGCCGCCCCGAACGCCGCGTTCAGTCTGGCGTCGCTGACCCAGCGGCTCTCGCCGGTCTTCGGGTTGACCACCCAGAGCTCCAGCCCGTTCCGGGCCTCGGCCATCATCGCCAGCCAGCGGCCGTCGGGCGACCAGGACAGGCTCAGCGACCGCATGCCCTCGGGCAGTTTCGCCTTCACCTCGGCCCCGCCGTTGACGGTGATGAAGCTCAGGGACCGCAGGTAGGTGGTGCGCGCCTCAATGGGGCCGTTGGTGCGCGGATTCACCCGCGTTCCGGCCAGCCGCAGGATCGGCTCCGACACCGCCGCGATCGACGGCAGGTTCTCCCGGCCCATCAGCGCGATCAGCTTGCGGTCGCGCGAGGGCACGATGACCGGGGTCGGATCGGCGTCGATGATCTGGGTGATCGGGGCCGGCGGCAGGCGATAGGCGTCGGCCGACTGGGCCTGCCCGGCAACGGGCGCGGCGAGGAGGAAGGCCGCCAGCAGCGCCGGCGCGATACGAAGAGACTGGAACATTTGAAACCTGCGAGGCCCAACCCGAGAGACCCCGATCATCTCCCGACGCGCGACAACTTGTCCAATCCTCGATTTGGGTCGAATTACCCCTTGAGATATGCCCACATTGGTGCAGGATTACCCGTGAGTAGCTTATTCGCCCGCTCACCCAGAAAATATGCGCTCCGGGGGGACGCACGCCATGCCGCAATCCGCTCTCAAGACCGCCGAGTTTCCGTCGGCCGTGAACGACGAACCGTCCATTGACCAGAAGCGCATCGTCGCGCGGCTGGGCTCCCGCTGGTTCCTCCAGGGCCTGACCCTGGTCAAGGCCTTCGGCGGCGGCGACATCCTCGATGGCCTGATCCTGCTGGCCATCACCGAGGCCAACACCCGCCACCTGAACGGCCCCGACGGCCGCTACCAGGCCAGCCACGACATCCCGCCGAACGACGCCCGTCGCCCGGTCAGCGTCTATGTCGTCGCCCGCGAGCTGGGCATCTCCTACGAGACCGCCCGCCGCCACGTGCAGCGGCTGATCAAGTCCGGCAAGATCGAGCGGCTCGAAGAGGGCGTGGTGGTGCCGGACTCGGTGTTCGCCGACTACGAGACCCAGGGCCTCACCGCCAAGAACTACAGCAACACCCGCCGCTTCCTCGACCAGCTGCGGGAAGTCGGCGTCATCTGACGCTCTTGCGGCCGGACCCCGGTCCGGCCGACAATGGCCGAGTGTCACATTCTACCCTGATCATCGACTGCGATCCGGGGGTGGACGACGGCGTCGCCCTGCTGCTCGCCTTCGCCAGCCCCGCGCTCGACATCCTCGGCGTCACCACGGTGGCCGGCAACGTCGCCGCGGCCCTGACCGCCCGCAACGCCCGCATCATCCGCCAGATCGCCGGCCGCGACGAAGTGCCGGTTTTCGCCGGCTGCCAGCGCCCCATGATCCGCGTTCCGGTCGAGGCCGGCCATTTCCACGGCGAATCGGGCCTCGGCGACATGGCCCTGCCGGATGTCAGCGACGAACCCGGCCCCCATGCCGTCGATTTCCTGGTCGCCACCCTGCAGGACCACCCACCCGGAACCGTCGACATCGTCGTCACCGGCCCCTTTACCAACCTGGCCATGGCCATGGTCATGGAGCCGGCCATCATCGGTCGCATCCGCCGGATCGTCGTCATGGGCGGCGCCCGGCTGGAGGGTGGCAACATCACCGCCTCGGCCGAGTACAACATCTTCGCCGACCCCCACGCCGCCCATGTGGTGTTCGCCAGCGGCGCCCCGGTCATCGTCCACGGCCTCGATTCCACCCACCAGGTCCGGGCCACCGAGAACCGCATCGCCGCCATCGAAGCCCTGGGCAACCCCCGGGCCGCCGCCGCCGCCTCGCTGCTGCGCTTCTCGCGCAAGATCGAGCATGAGATCGTCCGCGGCCTCGACGCCCCGCTGCACGACCCTTGCCCGATCGCCTGGCTGATCGCGCCGGAGCTGTTCGAGACCGCGCCCTGCCAGATCACGGTCGAGACCGCCTCGCCCCTGACCCTGGGCCACACCGCCGTCGAGTTCCGCGACGCGCAGGACTCGCCGCACCGCTGGGTGACCACGGCGAACGGGCAGGGGGTCTTCGACCTGATCACGGAGCGGCTGGCATGAGCGTCTCCCTGACCGTCGTCGGCTCGATCAATCTCGACTTCGTGGCCAGCGCCGCCACCCTGCCGGCCCCCGGCGAGACCGTCACCGGCGCCACCCTGGCCCGCCACCCCGGCGGCAAGGGCGCGAACCAGGCCTTGGCCGCCCGGCGCCTCGGCGCGTCGGTCCAGATGATCGGGGCCACCGGCAAGGACGGCATGGCCGACGAGGCGCTGGGCCTGCTGCGCCGCGACGGCGTCGACCTCTGGGGCGTGGCGACCAAGCCTGAGTTCGCCAGCGGCGTCGCCCTGATCGCCGTCTCGGCCGACGGCGAGAACCAGATCGTGGTCGCCCCCGGGGCCAACGCCGCCGTCCTGCCGGCCGACCTGCCCAACACCCTGGAAGGCGCGGTCATCCTGCAGCTGGAGTTGCCGATTCCCACCGTCGCCGCCGCCGCCGAGCGCGCCAGCGGCTTCGTCACGGTCAACCTGGCCCCCGCCGCCACCGTGCCCCAGACCCTGCTCGACCGCGCCGACCTCTTGATCGTCAACGAGACCGAGGCCGCCTTCTATGGCGAGAGCCTGCACCAGTCGCCGGGCCTGGTCGCCGTCACCCTCGGCGGAGCCGGGGCCAAGCTGTTCAGGGACGGCGTCCAGATCGCCGCCGCCAGCCCGCCGCCAGTCACCGTCGTTGACACCACCGGGGCCGGCGACTGCTTCGTCGCCGCCCTCACCGTCGCCCTGCTGGAAGGGCAGGCACCCCCTGACGCGCTGGTCTTCGCCTGCGCCGCTGGCGCGTTAGCCGTCACCAAGGCCGGGGCCCAGCCGTCGTTTCCATGGAGATCGGAAGTCCAGTCCTGATCGGCAGGGCAAGCGCGCATTAGTTGCATTGCGACCGCTAGCATGCAATCTAGCGTGTAGCGCAGCGTCCACGCGATGGGTGTTCAGGGGCAGAGAAGCGCATGAAGGTGCGTGTATTCGTCGACCACGCAAATCTGGATATTTCTTGGCGGAATGTCGTCGGCCGCAAAGGGCCTCATATCTCCTGGGAAAAGCTTCCGGGTATCGTCGTTCGTCAGCTCCGAAGCATAGATTTCATCCAAGACGCGCCGCTAGATCTTCGCGGCGTAAGTGTTTACGCCTCCGTTCATCCAAGGCCGGACGCGGCGCAACAACGATATGAGACGTGGTTGCGGTTTGGGCTCGATCAGATTCCCGGATATACGGTCAAGTATTCTGTCCGACAAAGACGAATAGATAAATGTGATCGTGGGCACGAGACTGAACATTTTGTAGAAAAAGGCGTCGATACAAAGATTGCATGCGATATGTTATCTCTTGGAATGCGAGAGCTCTATGATATCGGCGTGATCATCTCAGATGATGCTGATTTGGTTCCGAGTGTTGAGTGTGTGCAGGATATTTTAGACAAACAGATCGTTCACTTGGGTTTCAAAAATTCTGGCCAACTGATCCGGAGTGCGGCCTGGAGCCATTTGCTTCTGGAAGACGTCTTGGATGAACTTAAGGGACCGTCGAAGGATGCGGCGAGTCCTGACGAGGCGTAGAATTTCTGGGGAGCGCGCCAGCCCGACAGTTTCGCTGCTCGCGGTCGTCGCGTACAAGTCGACAATGACCCGACACGTCCCCGAACTCAGCCTCAAGGCCTACACCCACGGCGACGCCGCCAGCCGCGCGCAATTCTCCGCCGACCTGTTCCGAGGGCTCAAGGAGTTCGGTTTCTTCACCCTGACCGACCACAACGTCTCGGCCGACCTGCTGGAAAAGGCCTATGGCCTGGCCGAACAGGTCTTCGCCCTGCCCGAAGGCGCCAAGCGGCAGTACGCCGCCGGCATGCGTGGCTACACCCCCTTCGGCGTCGAGCACGCCAAGGACAGCAGCAAGCCGGACCTCAAGGAGTTCTGGCAGATCGGCCACGATCCGTCGCCGCAAGCGCCCGCAGACGAACCTTTCCCGGACAACGTCTGGCCCGCCGAGATCGCCGGGTTCCAGGATACCTTCACGCGCCTGTTCGCCGCCCTGAACGAGACCGGCCAGATCCTGCTTCGCGCCCTGGCCCCCAACCTCGGCCTGGCCGAAGACTATTTCGACGACCGGGTGAAGTACGGCACCTCCCTGCTGCGCGTCCTCCACTACCCGCCGATCAACGGCGACCCCGACGGCGCCGTGCGCTCGGCCGCCCACGAGGACATCAACTTCATCACCATCCTCGTCGCCGCCAAGGGGGCCGGCCTGCAGCTGCTCGACCGCGACGGCAGCTGGCTGCCGGTCGAGACCGCGCCGCGCAACCTGATCGTCGATTCCGGCGACATGCTTCAGCGCCTGACCAACGGCGTCATCCCTTCCACCACCCACCGGGTGGTCAATCCGCAGGGAGCCGAGAACGCCAGCCGCTACTCGATGCCCTTCTTCATGCACCCCACCCTGGCCACCCGCCTCGACGTCCTGCCGCAATGCGAGGGCGCCGAAGGCAGGAAGTATCCCGACATCTCGGCCGGCGACTTCCTGCACGAGCGGCTGAAGGCCATCGGCCTGGCCAGCTAATTCCTAGTTCGTTGGCCGGATTATGAACGCCAGCTAACGGCGATCTCAGACAGCGAACGCCGTCATTCCTCCACACTTGGGGCGGGCTTGGAGGGAGTCAAACCAGCTTGCCGGCCCGGCGTTTGAACCGGGCATGAACCGGCGGCGGGAACAGGCGGCGGGTTTGGGGATTCTCTTGCACGACACCACAGCAAGGAGGCCGACATGCCGGCTCGCGAACTCATCGAACCCACCCCCGGCGACAAGCGCTACGTCCGCCGGGACGACCAGGGCCAGTTCAAGGAGGTCGCCGACGTCGGCAAGGCCAGCGCCGCCGACCAGAAGCGTCAGGCGAAGGCCAAATCGAAGCCCGGGTACGGGGACAAGGGCGACCGTTAGCCCTTCTCGCGCACCTGCCGCGGCTCGTAAATCGCCCAGTGACGGCCCGACATCGCCAGCCGCTCGCGCGAGTTGACGGTGAAGTCGAGGGTGACGATGAGGTGGCCGTTCTTCTCGAGATTCTCGGCCACCACGCCGCGGGTCTCCATCAGCTCGCCGTCGCGGATCAGGCCGTGCAGCCGCACGTCGCTCTCCAGGTGGATCCAGGGGCCGAGCCTGACCGACTGGGCCAGCACATAGTTGGCCCGGCGCAGCATGTAGGCGGGATTGGCGATATCGCCGCCGTCGAACAGCTCCGGCTCCTCGCGGGTGTTCTGCAGGTGGGAGAGGCCGACGTCGGCGAAGTAGATCTCCTTGAGCGTGCCCAGCACCCGGCCGACCGGCAGGCTCTGCGGCGAGGCCGGCGGGCGGTCCTCGGGGCGGGGCAGGGGCGCCTCGGCGAGCAGCGGCGGGATCGGCCGATCATCGGTGCGCCATGCCGTCCCGCTGGCGCAATCGACACCGCGCGCCGAGATGCCCAGCGCCAGCGATCCGTCCGCCTCTTCTGTCGCGGTCAGCGCCGCCTCGTCGCCATCGTAGACGGGCTTTCCGAACCGGGCGGTCATCCGGCCCTGGCTCAGCCAGTCGCGACCCCAGAGGGCGACCGGGGCGTGGGCCAGGTAGGCGAAGACGTCGACCCCCGGCACCAGGCCGCCGGTGAAGCCGAAGCGGCTGGCCACGTCGTCGGCGTGAATCTTGTTCTCGCTGGCGGTGGCGGTGTTGAAGGCGACGATGCTGCGGGTCAGGCTCATGGCGCGAGCCTAGCCGAGGGCGGCGAAACTCGCTAACGGCGAAGCATGGCTACGCCCGACCCCTTCCGCGCCATCGAGATCAGCCGCCTGGCCCACCGCCTCAAGGCCCAGGGGACGCGCGTCATCCACATGGAGTTCGGCCAGCCCTCGACCGGGGCCCCGGCCAGCGCCATCGCCGCCGCCCACCGGGTGCTCGACGCCGACGGCATGGGCTACTGGGAGAGCAGCCCGCTTTGCGCCGCCCTGGCCGAGCGCTATCGCAGCCTGCACGGCGTCGACATCGAGCCGGGACGCATCATCCTGACCTGCGGGGCCTCGCCGGCCCTGGTGCTGGCCCTGTCCAGCGCCTTCCAGCCCGGCGACCGCATCGCCATGGCTCGCCCCGGCTACGTCGCCTATCGCGGCACGGTGACGGCGCTGAACATGGTCCCGGTCGAGCTGGCCTGCGGGCCGGCCAGCCGCTACCAGCTGACCGCCGCCATGATCGAGGCCATGGACCCGGCGCCGGCCGGCCTGATCATCGCCAGCCCGGCCAATCCGACGGGGACCATTATCGGGGCCGAAGACCTGGCAGCCATTGCCGCCGTCTGCAGGCTGCGGGGCATCCGCATCGTCTCGGACGAGATCTACCACGGCCTCTCTTACGTCGGTCCGACCCACTCGATGCTGGAGTTCGCGCCCGACGCGCTGATCATCAACAGCTTCTCCAAATACTTCAGCATGGCCGGCTGGCGGCTCGGCTGGCTGGTCGCCCCGAGCGACCTGCGCGAGGCGGCCCGAGCCTATGTCGGCAACCTGTTCCTGACCGCCCCGTCGCTGAGCCAGCATGCCGGCCTAGCGGCCATGGACGACATCGCCGAACTCGAGGGCCATGTCGCCACATACGCCCGCAACCGCGAACTGCTGCTGGCCGCCCTGCCGCGGCTGGGGCTGACCGCCATCGCCCCGCCGGACGGGGCCTTCTACGTCTGGGCCGATATCGGCCACCTGACCGACGACAGCATGGGCTTCTGCAAGCGCCTGCTGACCGAAACGGGCGTGGCCACCGCCCCGGGTGTCGATTTCGACCCGGTCGATGGCCACCGCTTCATCCGCTTCAGCTTCGCGGTCTCCACCCCGGAGATCGAGGAGGCGCTCGGCCGCCTCGTCCCCTGGTTCGTGGCGCAGGCTCAGGCGGTCGGCTGATCGCCGTTGAGGGTCGTGGTCTGGGCCGGGCCCAGGCCGCCGGCCCTGGCCTGCTCCATCAGTTCTTCCTTGCGGGCGAACATCCGGCGGCCAAGCTCGTCCATGTCGAGCCCGGCCTTGCGGGCCTGGCTGAACATGCCTTCGACGCGCTTTTCCTCTTCCTCGACGTGGTGCTCGATCTCCTCGGACAGCACCTTGACCTTGGCGTCGTAGAATTCGTCGTCCGGTCCGCCGGCCTCGATCTCGTTGATCAAGAGTTTGGCGCCGTCATGCTCGACATAGGCCTCCTTGAGCAGGTCCTCCTCGACCGCGCCCTCGCAGGCCGGATAGAAGATTTCCTCTTCGATCATCGCGTGGACTTTCAGCTCCAGGCAGATCTGTTCGGCGATCCTGCGCTTGGCGCCGTCGCCGCTGGCGTTTTCGAACTTCTCGAACAGCTCCTCGACCTTGCGGTGGTCGGCCTTGAGCAGGGCGATGGCGTCCGGGGCGTCGTCGGCGGTGAAGGTCTTTTCCATGGGTAGGCTCTCCTCGACTGGTGTTCGGCGAGCAAACCCACAAAACCGCCGGACGGTTCCCGGCTGGGCCCTGCTGAGAGTCGATTTGCCGGTTGAATGTCGAGCGGTCGACTAAGTCTTTGCTTTAGCGGGCCGTTTCGGGCTGGCCGTCTTGCGCGCCGGCTTCGGCTTCTCGTCCTTGCGGCTATCGAGTTCCTCGTTGAGCTTCTGATGCAGCTCGGTGTGGGCCTTGGCCGCCTTGGCGCAGCGCCGGTGCATCTCGCGCAGTTCCTTGTCGGTCAGGTCCTCGATGCCGACGAAGTCGTTCTCGGCGTCAGAGACCAGCACCAGGGCGTCGAGCTTGGCCTGCACCGCCTCGGAGTCGCGATTCTGGGTATTCTGGATCAGGAAGACCATCAGGAAGGTGATGATGGTGGTGCCGGTGTTGATCACCAGCTGCCAGGTCTCGGAGAAGCCGAACACCGGGCCGCTGGCCGCCCAGGCGACGACCAGCGCCACACAGGCCAGAAAGGTGATCGGCTGGCCGGTGATCCGCGCCGTCTTGCTGGCGAAGTCGGAGAAGGTCTTTTCGAGATTCACGGCAGGTATTCCAGCGGGCCCCCGGTGGACCCGCCACAGCAACGCCAGGAGGCGGGCCGTGTTCCGCGCCTACGCCGCTTCCTCGACCTTCAACGACGCCTTCAGGTCCTTCTTGAGGAACTTGCCGCTGGCGTTGCGCGGGATGCTCTCGGAGAGGAACCAGATGTAGCGGGGGGCCTTGTGCTTGGCGATCAGGACGGCGACGTGGTCGCGCAGGTCCTGGGCGCTGGCGCTGTGGCCGTCGCGCAGCAGGATGGCGGCCGCCACCTCCTCGCCCAGCCGGTCGTCGGGCACGCCGAACACCACCGCCTCGGCCACGGCCGGATGGCGATAGACGGCGGCCTCGACCTCGGCGCAGTAGACGTTCTCGCCGCCGCGCAGGACCATGTCCTTCTTGCGGTCGACCAGGAAGATGAAGCCTTCCTCGTCGATGCGGGCGACGTCGCCGGTGTGCAGCCAGCCGTCGGTGATGCTCTCGGCGGTGGCCTCGGGGCGGTTGATGTAGCCCTTGATGACGCTGCTGCCGCGCACCCACAGCTCGCCGATCTCGTCCGTCCCCAGGGCCATGCCGTGGTCGTCGACCACCTTGGCCTCGAAGTTGGGCAGGGCGCGGCCGCAGGAGGCCGGCTTGTCGACGAAGAAGTCTCCGCTCAGCGAGGTGATCACCCCGCAGGTCTCGGTCATGCCGTAGCCGGTGTTGGGCCGGGCGGTGGGCACCGTCTTGTCGATCTTGTCGACCAGGTCCGGCTGAATCTGCGCCCCGCCGCCGCCGACGCTGAGCAGGCTGGAGGTGTCGTATTTGGCGAAGTCGGGGTGGGTGACCAGTTCACGGGCCATGACCGGCACGCCGCTGACCGAACTGATCTTCTCGGCCTGGATCAGTTCGAGGGCCAGGGTGGCGTCCCAGCGGTACATCAGCACCATCTTGCCGCCCATGGCGGTGGCCGCGTAGGCCCCGCAGTTGTTGGCGGTGACATGGAACAGCGGGGTGGTGACCAGCACGGCCGGCGGCGGCGGCGGGTTGTCCGGGTCGGGGACGACGCCGGTGGTCATGGCCAGGACCATGGCCCCGACATTGCCGGAGAACATCATGTTCATCAGATTGCTGACGCAGCCCCGGTGGGTCAGCTGGGCGCCCTTGGGAAAGCCGGTGGTGCCGGAGGTGTAGAAGATGCAGGCGTCGGAATCGGGATCGACGGCGACCTCGGGCATCGTACCGCCATGGCCGACCACGGCGCTCCAGGGCGTGCCGCCGGCCGGGGTTTCGGTGCGCACGGCGACGACATGGGCGCCGGCCAGCATGTCCGGCTGCTCGGCGATTCGGGCCAGGCGCTCGGCGTCGGCGAACAGCACCCTGGGCCGCGAGTCGCTGAGGCCGAAGGCCATCTCAGGGGCGGTCCACCAGGCGTTCATGCCGACGACGGCGACGCCGATGCTGCACGCCGCCCAGTAGATCAGCATCCATTCGGGATAGTTGCGCATGGCGATGGCGATGCGGTCGCCCGGTTCGACGCCCTGGGCCACCAGCCAGCCGGCGATGGAGGCGGTCAGCTGGTGGGCCTGGCCGTAGGTCAGGCGTTCGTCCTGGTAGACGAGATAGTCGCGGTCGGCGAACTGCAGGGTCGAGAGCCAGACCTCGCGCACGCTCGGCGGGGCGTTCTTGAAGCCGCGAATCCAGTGGCCGCCCACGTCCATCTCGACGATCTCGAAGGCGCCGCCGGGACCGGTGAGTTCGGCCCAAGCGTGGTTCAGCTCCGCGTAGTGCATCTTGGGTATCCGTTTCCTGGGGCGACGGCTCTTGGCGGCCGTTGGTTATCAGCGATCAGGATAGACGAGGCGCGCCCTGCGGCGCCAGTCCCTATCCGCCGCCGACAGCCGCCCTGGCGGACCCTTCGACACGGCCGCGGTCCATCATCCGCACCGTCGAGGTGGCCTTGGCCAACACCTTGCCGGCCGGGTCGGTCAGCCGGCCTTCCATGAACACCGTCGACTTGCCGCCGCCCTCGACCCAGGCCTCGGCGAACACCCGGCCGGGGCGGGTCGAGGCGAAGAAGCTGACCTTCAGCTCCAGGCTCATGGGCACGAAGCCCTCGCCGTGCCTGGCGATCAGGGCGTGGGCCATGGCCGCGTCGATCCAGCCGCTGACGAAGCCGCCCTGCACGACGCCGCCCGAGTGGCACATGTGCAGGCCGGCCTCGTACTCGAGGATGGCCCGGCCCTCGGGGTTCATCTCGACACGGCGCACCAGGCCGAGGGTGACATTCAGGTCGTTCGCGAATTTCGGATCGTCGGCCATGCTCGCCCCTGCGGAATCTGCGGGCAGCTTAGCGGGCTGCCCCAAGGTCGCTGCAACAGGATGATTGATCGGCCCCGTCCCATGGCCGACACTGGGCGCTCACCTGGGAGAGACGTTTCATGGCCGGCCTCAAGGACAAGCGCGGCTTCATCGACAAGGAGCGGCTCGACCTCTCGGAGCGTCAGGCCGTCGAATACTGGATGAAGCGCTGGGGCGTGACCCGTGACCAGATCGCCGCCGCCCACCGCAAGGTCGGCAAGAGCACCAAGGACATCGCCGCGGAACTCGGCAAGAAGCGTTAGCCCGCCTTCCCGTTAGCCCGCCGGCGGGGCCGGCATGACCAGGTAGCCGCGCTCGACCATCCGCCGCATGGCCTCGTAGGCCTCGGTCAGTTCCTCGAAGGTGGCGCGCAGGTGGGTCAGCTGGGCGAGGTCGGCGCTCGAGAGCTTGCCGCCGCTGGCCGAGGCGGCCAGGGCCTGGGCGACCCAGACGGCGCGGGCCTGGGCGGCGGCGACGGCCAGCCGCTGGAACTTGCGGATGTCGCCCTGGCCGAGGGCCTGGCCGATCAGCTCCTTGTTGGCGGCGTAGGCGGCGTAGTCGATCTGCTCCAGCAGGCCGCGGGTGCGGCGCTGGGCGTGCGGATCGTTGTCGACCTCGGGCTCGAAGTGATCGTAGGTGCGGCGAAAACTGCCGGTTCGGGTGACGGACATGGCGGCCTCCTCCTGGAGCCCTTCAGGCGGAAGTGTTTGCGGTTCCGCCGCCCGGAAGGGCTCTAAACTCCAGAACCCGGACCCTGGAAAGGGTCCGGGCGCATACCGGTTGGGGAGAGGCTAGGGCCGTTCATGTTAACGGGTTGTTTAGCCGGGCGGCTTCTGCGGCGCGGGCGGCGGCTGGTCCTTGGCGGTGGACGGCCTGATCTGGGCCGGCTGCTTCAGCTGCGGCGAGGGGGCCGGGTCGCGGGCCGGAGCCTGGGCCTTCGGCTGCGGTTGCCGGTCACGCGGCTGGCGCGGCGGATAGCTGGGAACGGGGATACTCACCTGCGGAGCGCCCGGGCCGGCGTCGCGGCGGGGCAGGGGGGCGCCATAGTCCCGGTGCGGAGCGGGCTCGCCGTAGTTGCGCCAGCGCGGCGCGGGCGCCTTCGGCTCGACGACACTGCCGTCGCCGCGCCTGAGTTCAGGCCGGCTCAGGCCGCCCCCGCGGTCCGAGCCGCCGACCGCTTCGTTGTCATGGGAGTAGTCCTCGTCGGACGGGCCGCGGGCGGGGTCGCGGCGCCTGGGCGGCCGGGGCTTGTCGGGCGCCGGCGGGGGCGACTTGTCGCCGGCGTCAGCCGTCTGGGGCGGATCGTTCGTCGGAAGCGGACGCGGGCCGACGCCGCGCGGGGCCAGCAGGGCGTCGAGGCGGCCCGTGGCCGGGGCCGGAATCTGGAAGACGGTCGAGCGGCGGCTGCCGCCCAGCACGATGGCCTCGCCCGGTTCGTCGAGCACGATGGTCTCGTCGCCGAAGCGGACCTCGATGATCCCCTCGCGCAGCACGATGACCGTCGCCGTCTCCGGATCGAGCGACAGGATGGCCAGCCAGGGGCCCGAACCGATGACGTTCAGGGCGTCGGGGCCGACCACCCCTTCGAGGACGGTGCCGCGAATGCCGATGGCGGCCAGCGGGGTGTTGAAGCGCACGCCGTCGGGTTTCGAGCCCTTGCCGCTGGAGGCGAAGCGGAAGGCGCCCTTGGCCACCGACACCGCCGCCCCCGGGGCGCTGGCGTCGGTGTCGATGACGAACTTGTCGATGCTGATGCGGGCGTTGGGCCCGACGGTCAGGCCGGAGTCGTCCTTCAGCCGGACCAGCAGGCGGCTGTCGATGGCGGTCAGGATGTCGTCGGCGTAGCGCACCGGCCCCTGCAGCACGGCGCCGCGGAAGCCCGGGTCGGTGACGCTCTTCTGCCGGACGTCATTGTCGATTTCGGCGTTGAGGCCGACGGCTTCGGTCGTGGCGGCGGCCGGCGGCGCGGCCGGCTTGTCGGCCTTCTGCTCGCAGCCGGCCAGGGCCAGCAGGGCCATGGCGGCCCCAACGGCGCAGGCAAGGATCGTAGGCAGGGACTTCATCGGCCGTCTCCCCAGGCGACTAAAGGTACGCTGAACGCCGGTCGTCCAGATCACCTTCGGCCTTAGGGGCGGGCTTGTCGAGCGTCAGGCGGCGGCGGCGTCCGGGAAGGCGTCACGGCCCTGCAAGGCGGCGCTGAGGGCATTGAGCAGCCGCTCCTGGTTGATCGGCTTGGGCACATGGCCGTTCATGCCGGCGGCGCGGCAGCGCTCGACGTCCTCGCGCATGACGTCGGCGGTGACCGCAAGGATCGGGGTCAGCGACACCGGACCGCCGAGCGCCCGGATCATCCGGGTGGCGGCCAGGCCGTCGACGCCGGGCATGCGCAGGTCCATCAGGATCAGGTCGAAGGCGCCGTTGCGGGCCGCCTCTACGGCGGCGGCGCCGTCCTCGGCCTCGGCGACGTCACAGCCGAAGGCGTCGAGGAACAGGCGGGCGGCCTCGCGGTTCATCGGGTGGTCGTCGACGACCAGGATGCGCGGGGCCCGTTCGCCGAGGTCCTCTTCCGGCGCCGCTTCCAGGCGCGGCAGGGTCAGGGCGAACCAGAAGTGGGAGCCGCCGACCTCGCGCGGCCGATAGCCGATCTCGCCGCCCATCAGCCGGACGATGGAGCTGCAGATGGAGAGGCCCAGGCCCGCCCCGGCATGGCGGCGCGACAGCGAGGCGTCGTGCTGGGCGAAGGGTTTGAAGAGGTCGCCGCGCTGGGCCGGCGAGACCCCCGCGCCGCTGTCGGAGACGGTGAAGGTCAGGCGGTCGGCGCCGTCCCGAGGGGTGCGCTCGACGCTGACGGCGACGTCGCCGGCCTCGGTGAACTTGACCGCGTTGTCGACCAGGTGGCTGAGCACCTGCTGGACGCGGCGGATATCGACCAGGTGGCGGGCGTCGCCCAGGGCCCCGCAGTCGAGGGTCAGGGTGACGCCCTTGGCGGCGGCCTTGGGGCCGGCGACTTCGACGGTGCGGACCAGGGCGGGCGCGATGTCGGCGGCGGCGGGCTGGATCTCCAGCTGGCCGGACTCGATGCGCGAGAAGTCGAGAATGTCCTCGACGATGGTCATCAGCTCCTGGGTCGAGCGGCCGATCATCTCCACCTGGCGTCGGGCGTCGGGGGCCAGGTCCTCACGTTTGCTGAGGGCTTCGCCGAAGCCGAGGATGCCGTTCAGCGGGGTGCGGATCTCGTGGCCGACGACGGCCAGGAAGCGTTCGCGGGTGGCGGTCACCTGGTCGACCCGGGCCCGGGCGGCGGCGGTGGCGGCGGCCTTGCGGCGCAGGCGCTGTTCGGTGCGCATGCGTTCGGCCAGGGCGCTGGTGGCCAGCGAGGCGGTCAGCAGCATGGCGATCAGGAAGACCTGCAGCAGGCCGAGCTCGATGAACGGGGCGGGGCCGTCGAACACGGCGATCGGGCCCTTGTTGGCCAGGGTCTGGACCGTGGCGGCAGTGGCGCAGAGGTAGACGGCCGGGAAGGCCCAGGCCGCGCCCAGCCGGAAGGCGGCGAACAGCAGGGCCGGGAAGATCAGCAGGAACAGCGGCGCCGCCGAGACATAGAACAGCACCCAGGTCCCGAGGCCCAGCCCGGCCAGCAGGGCGACCCGTTCGGCCAGCTTCGCCGGCCCGGCGTAGAGCGGGTTGATGCCGCGCATCATCATCAGGGTGGCGGGCAGGGCCAGCACCACGCCGCTGGCGTCGCAAGCGGCCCAACGGCGCCAGACCGAGCCGTAGTTGACCAGGGTGGCGGCGGTGGTCATGCCGCCGATCAGGCCCTCGACGATCCCGGCGACGCCGACGATGAGCAGGAAGGGCAGGAAGCGGCGCAGGCGGCCGAGGTCGAGGGCGGCGCCGCAGAAGGTGCGGGTCAGGGTGACGACGACCAGGGTGTAGGCGAGGTTGAGGGCCGTGAAGGCGACGTTGAACTGCAGGGGCAGGCCGCCGACGACGTTGAAGCCGACGTTGATGGCCACGCAGAGGGCGGCGAAGGGGATCGCGACTTTCGGCCGCAGCAGCAGCAAACCGGCCGCCATCACCCCGTTGGCGGCCCAGAAGGCCGTCGAATTCTCGACGCTGCGGAACCACAGCACGGCGCTCAGCACCGCCACGGCGTAGACGCCCAGCAGGATGGCCGCGTCCCTCCAGCCCCGGCCCGGCTGGGCCTGACGGAAGAAGCGCCAGCGAATTCCGAAGACCGTCATGAATCCAAACCTTTGACCCCATGGGAAGGGACCATGAATTGATTGGCGAGCGGTGAAGACGGCCAGCGCCAGCGCTGGTTGAGCTAGGCCTGGCGACGGGTGGGTTGCCCAGTTTGAGCGGCGGCGGCCTTCGCTTCGGGGATGAGTGGCGCTAACCTGCCGGCAGGGAGGCGCCACCATGAGCGGCCAGAGCTTCTACCACACCGGCAACCGCGCCCTGCAGGATCAGTTCGAGAGCCGGCCGATCGCCGACCGCCTCGAACAGCTGAAACGGACGGAATTCACCCCGGACGACAAGGCCTTCATCGAGGACGCCATCTACTTCTTCCTGGCCACGGCCGACGCCGCGGGCCAGCCGGACTGTTCGTTCAAGGGCGGGCCGCCGGGGTTCGTGCGGGTGACCGGCGCCTCCGAGCTGGCCTTCCCCGACTACGACGGCAACGGCATGTTCAAGAGCCTCGGCAACGTCCTGGTCAATCCGCAGGTGGCGCTGCTGTTCATCGCCCTGCATGGGCCGCCGCGTCGGCTACGGGTCAACGGGACGGCGCGGATCGACAGGTCCGATCCCCTGATGGGCAGCACCGTCGGGGCCCAGCAGATGATCCGGGTGCGGGCCCATGCCATCTTCCCCAACTGCCCGCGCTACATCCCGGCGCTGGAGCTGGCCGAACCGTCGATCTACACCCCCGTCCCCGGCCAGGACCCGGTCGAGCCGGCCTGGAAGAGCTTCGAGATCTTCAAGGACGACATCCACCCCCGTCAGCCGACGTTCAAGGGCTGACGGAAAAAGGGCGGCGGACCAGTCGATCCGCCGCCCAATGGCTCCTGAGGAAAGCTGGGAGCTAGAACCTCTTGGTGATCGAGATCCCGTAGGTGCGGGGCTCGAGCAGGAAGATGTTGGTGAACAGGCCGGAGGTGTCGTCGGTCAGGTACTGGTCGGTGACGACGGTCTCGTCGGTGACGTTGCGAACGAACAGCTGGGCCGAAAGCCCCCAGCCCTCGTTCTCGACGACCAGCGACAGGTTGGTGTTGGTGTAGCTGTCCAGGCGGTCGTTGATGCGGTTGTAGATCCGTGCGTAGGACTCGCCCTGGTAATAGAAGTCGACGCGCGGGGTGAGGGTCCAGCTGGCTCCCAGTTGCCACTGGTATTGCGCGCCGAGCGAGACGGTCCAGTGCGGCGAGTTGGGCAGTTCGTTGCCGCCCAGCTGGTCGGGGATGCCGGCCGAGGGATTGACCACCACCAGGCCCGACAGCGCGCCGTTCGGCAGGCCGCCGGGACCGTCGGAGAAGAAGGCCCCCTGGCAGACCCCGATGCCGGCCGCGCCGGGCGCCCCCGGCATGACGATAGCCGGCAGCACCCCGGCGTTGATCAACGCCTGCAGCTGGGCGACCTGGGCGGTCGGGGCGATGCAGTTGGAGAAGGTCGAACCGTTCTTCAGGGTGACGAAATTGGGATCGCCCTGGGTCAGGTCCATCAGGTCCAGCGCCGCGGTGTCGGCCAGCTCGGTGTGCAGGTAGCCGAGGTTGGCGTTGAGGCGCAGGTGCGGAACCGGCTCCCAGATCGACTCCAGCTCCAGGCCCCAGATCTTGGCGTCGATGTTGGTGTTGACCGAGGTGCGCTGGATGATCTGGCTGACCTGGTAGCCCTTGTAGTCATAGTGGAAGGCGGTGAAGTTCAGCACCATCCGCCCATCCATCAGCACATTCTTGGCCCCGAACTCGAGGGCGTTGATGAACTCCGGCTGGTAGGAGGTCGGGAATAGTTCCTGCCCCGGGGTCTGGGGCGGGTTGAAGCCGCCGCCCTTGTAGCCGCGCGAGTAGGAGAAATAGAGCAGGGTCTTGTCGGTGAACGCCAGGTCCGGCGACCACTCGAGGTTGGTCCGGCCGGTCCATTCGTCGAAGGTCACCTGCTGGATGGCCAGCGGCGCGACGCCGGTGTTGCCGGGCACGAACAGGGCCGGGGCATAGGGCTGGGCCCGTTTGCGGTCCTGGGTGTAGCGCAGCCCGACGGTGAGGCGCCACTCGTCGGTGACGTCGAGATTGACCTCGCCGAAGGCCGCCCGCGACTCGATGCTGTAGTCGGTGCGGCTGTCGAAGTAGTTGCCGCCTTCGCCGGTCGGGATCGGGTTGGGGTCGACCAGCACGCAGTTGGCCGGACCGCCGTTGGGCGGGCAGAACGGCGCCAGGATCGTCAGGTTGTAGAGGCCGACGGCCACGGCGGTCAGGGTGTTGCTGGTCACGTAGAGGTCGGTGGTCACCTCCGAGCTCTGGTAGCTGGCCCCGAGGCTGAAGTTCCAGGCCCCGTCGAGCGAGGACTGCAGCCGCAGTTCATGGCTGGTCTGCTCGCCCTCGCCGACCCCGAACTGGAAGGTGCGGAAGCGGTTGGCGTTGCCGACCTGCGGGTCGTTGAAGAAGCCGCCCGGCGACAGGGGGGTGACGTTGAAGGTCTGGCTGGGGGCGACGCGGTTGTAGTCGGACTTGGTGAAGCTCTCCGACTCCGAATGGGCCCCGGTGTAGCTGAGCTGCAGGCTGTCGGTCAGGTCGATGTTGACGTTGAGGATCCAGGCGTCGAACTCGTTCTGATAGACGGGCTGGAACGCGCTTTCGATGTTGCGCAGGTCGGGGTCCTGCACCTTGCCGGCGTAGGCGTCGCCCGTGATCAGGCCGGTCAGGACGCCGAGCCCGCCGCCCAGGGTGGCGGCGCTGTTCAGCGTGCCCAGGCCCGCCGGTCCGCGCAGGTCGCCCATGGCGCAGCCCTGGCTGAAGTAGTTCTGGGTCGAGCCGCCGAGGCCCGTGGTCGGCACGCCGCCGACCGTGGTGCGGCCGGGGTCCTTGATGCACAGCTGCTTGCCGACCTGGGTGCGGTTGTCGTCCTCCTCGAAGTGCTCCCACATCAGGTAGGCATCGACCTTGTCGGTCGGATTGAAGGCGACGGTCAGGCGGCCCGACCACAGGTCCCGCCCGTCGATGTCCTGGTTCAGCAGGACGTTCTCGCCGAAGCCGTCGCGGGTGACCCAGGAGCCGGCGGCGCGGACGGCGAACATGTCGCCGATCGGCACGTTGATGTAGCCGTTGGCCCGGCGGTTGCCGTAGTTGCCGACCTCGCCGGTCAGGGAGGCCGAGAAGTCGCCCTCCGGCTTGGCGGTGATGATGTTGATCAGGCCGCCGGTCGTGTTGCGGCCGAACTGCGTGCCCTGCGGCCCGCGCAGCACCTCGATCCGCTCGACATCGTAGAAGTTGCTGTCGGCCAGGGTGCTGGAGCCCAGCGGCACGTTGTTGACGTGCACCCCGATGGCGGCGTCGGCGCTGGTGGCGACCAGCTTGGTGCCGATGCCGCGGATCTGGAAGTTGTAGCCCCCGAAGTTGGCGCGGCTGAAGTTGACGTTCGGAATGGCCCTCAGCAGGTCGGCTCCGGTCTCGATCCGCTGCTCCTTCAGGCCCTCCTCGTTGAAGGCCGAGACGGCCACCGGCACGTCCTGCAGGGCTTCCTCGCGCCGCTGGGTGGTGACGACCAGTTCGCCCACGGTGGTCACCGGCTCCTTGCTCTCCTGGGCCAATGTCGGCTGGGCGGCGAGCAGCGCCATGGTCGAGACGCCAAGCGCGAGCGCGCTCCGCAGATACGGAGTTCCGGTCATCGTCACATCCTCCCCTTCGCCGTCGATCAACGCCGCGGCTTTGTCTGGTTCGGGACCGCTTACGGCGGACGCGCCGACGCTCCCGGCAAGGAGTATGGGGGCATCGGAAAACCGTCCGATACTCGGGTTTCCAAGGCGGAAGCTCGGCTCCTCACGGCCCCGCCGCAGTACCCACAACCATTTGTTTCAATTGAAATATTCGATGACGCCGGCGTCACTTCCGCTGAACGGTGTTCGGCAAACCGGCCGGGCGCTCGCATCTCCGGTTTCCGCCTGGCTAAGGCGCCGTAGGGGAAGCGTCGAGGGGGTTGTTCCAGTCGCCCATCGCAAAGGCCGAAGGCCGGGTCGGGGCGGCGCCGGCGTCGCGGCCCACCGCCATCCGGTAGGTCAGCCGCGCCAGTTCGCGGGTCAGCCGCCGGCGTTCCTCGTCGTCGACTTCAAGGCAGGCGATCTCGAACAGGGCGCTTGAGGTCATCTGCGACATCAGCCAGGCGTCGCCCTCCGGCATCGGCAGGTTCAGCCGCGAGCCGTTGAGCACCCGCACCTCCTGCGACAGGTCGAGCAGCTGGGCCCGCGCCTCGCGCACGGCAGGCAGCTGGAACAGGAAGGGCGACTGGGCGGCCAGGACCCGGAACACCGTCCGCTCGGCGACCAGCACCTTCAGCCCGCTCATCAGCATGTGCTCGCAGCCGTCGAGCCGGCCCATCTCCTCGGTGACGCAGCGGCGCAGCGCCGCCCGCATCGCCTCCAGGGTCCGCTGGAAGGCCCGTCCGGCCAGGGCGGCGGCGATGGCCTCGCGGTTGGGGAAATACTCGTAAAGGGTGCCGATGCTGACCCCGGCCCGCTCGGAAATGCCGTTGGTGGTCAGGTGCTCGTAGCCGCGCTGGGCCAGGCATTCGTCGCAGGCGTCGAGGATCGCATCGACCGTGGCGCGCGAGCGGCCCTGGCGCGGGATCTTGCGGGGCTGCAAGGTCGTCTGCATGCGCGTCCCCTCCCAAGGCAGCGCTAATCGAAACATGTTCTAAATTTTACGGGTCGCGGTCAAGCCGTCCAATTCGCCACTTTGCGGTCGCGGGGCCGCCGTTGAGCCGCTAGGCAGGAGCGGACCGTCCGGGGGAGTCATGAGTCAGCGCGAGGACGCCAAGGCCGAACGCCGCCGGCGCATTGTCGCCGCGGCGCGCGCGCTGATCCGCGAGACCGGCGACGCCGGCCTCTCGATGCGGGCGATCGCCGCCCGGGCCGGGGTCAGCCTGACCACCCCCTACAACCTGTTCGGCTCGAAACGGGCCATCGTGGTGGCGGTGCTGGAGGACGTGCGTCAGTTTCAGGACCGTTTCGCCGAGCTGCAGCAACTCGACGTCATCGACCGCATCTTCCAGGCCGTCTCGATCTCGATGACCTACTACGCGCAGGACGAGGCCTTCTACCGCCCTCTGTGGACCGAGGCCCTCGACACCAACGGCAAGGAGCTGCGCACCACGCTCAGCTCGGAGCGCCGCTACGCCTTCTGGCGCGGCCTGGTCGACGAAGCCGCCGCCGCCGGCGCCGTCCTGCCGGGCCTCGATGCCGACCTGCTGGTGCGCAGCCTCGAGCGGGTGTTCGGCTCGGCCATGCTGTCCTGGGTGCTGGGCGCGATTCCGACGTCGAACCTCGAAGCCACCGCCGGCCTCGGCTACGCCCTGGCCCTGCGCGGCGCGACGGTGCCGGAACGCCATCCGGCCATCGAGGCGCGGCTGATGGGCTACCAGCGGGAGCTTCTGCGCCTGCCGAAGGCGGCGCCCGCGGCCTGAGGCGAAGAAGCTGGCGGCCCCGGAGGGACTCGAACCCCCGACCTTGGCTTTAGGAAAGCCCTGCTCTATCCGGCTGAGCTACGGGGCCGCGCTGGCGCCCTGATAGCCTCCAAGGCCCCCGGCTCACAACCCCGCTTGCGGACGCGTTGCGGCGGAATGGCGCAAGGGTCTGTCTCGCCCGGCATGTCACCGGTTTCTTAAGCGCGTTTCGCCCAGATTGACCCGGTAGTCTTCAAGCGGGTCCCGGGCGCGGCATGACGAGCAAGATCCTGATCATCGACGACGACCCGCTGCTGCGGGAGATGGCGGTCGAACTGCTGAGCGAGGCCGGCCACGACTGCGCCGTCGCCGAGGATGGCCGGCTGGGGATCGCCAGCCTCGAGGCGGGCGGCGCCGACCTGATCCTGCTCGACATGATCATGCCCAACATGGACGGGGTCGAGACCCTCGGCCAGATCAAGGCCCGCTGGCCGGGTCTCCCGGTGGTGGTGATGTCGGCCGGCACCCGCGCGATGGCCATGCAGGGCCTGTTGCGCCTCGCCGCCGGCCTTGGGGCCGACGAAGTCATGCAGAAGCCGCTCCGCCGCGAAATCCTGCTGCCCCTGGTCGACCGCCTGCTCGGACGGGCCGCCCAGGCCGCCTAGAGGTCGACCACCTCGAACGGCCGCTTCTCCCGCAGCCGCTCGGCGACGATGGCCCGGTGACAGCCGCAGGCCTGCGCCTCGAAACACAACAGCGCCGCCGCACGACCGGCCGCGATCTGCTCGGCCTGCGCCAATTCGAACTGGGCCTGAGGTTCGGCCAGGGCGGCCTCGAAGATTTCGCGCATCTCGGCGGTGCGGCCCTTGCGGGCGGCGTCGCGGCCGGCCTTGGGGGTGCCCAGGCCCCGCAGGTGGACATAGTCGATGCCCTCCGCGGCCAGGCTGGCGGCCAGCAGGGTCTTGGAGAAGCCTGCGCGGCGCGAGGCGGCGACGGCGCGCACGTCGATGACGACCTGCACCCCGGCGGCCTTCAGCCGCTCAAGGAAACGCGGCAGGGTTTCGGCTTCGTAGCCGATGGTGAAAAGCTTGGACATGACCGGCATATGGGACCTGCGGGCCGCCTTCGCATCGGCCCGCGCCTGCTCTATCGTGCCGCAGCTGTTTCCGGGGAGGGGTCATGCGTTTCCTGCGCATTCTGTACGTCCAGGTCCTGCTGGCCATCGCCGCCGGCATCGCGCTGGGCGCCCTGGCGCCGGGCCTGGGGACCGAGCTGAAGCCGCTGGCCGACGGTTTCATCAAGCTGATCAAGCTGGTCATCGCTCCGGTCATCTTCTGCACCGTGGCGGCCGGCATTGGCCATATGAGCGACATGGCCAAGTTCGGCCGGGTCGGCGCCCGGACCCTGCTCTACTTTTTCGTGGTTTCCAGCTTCGCGCTGCTGATCGGGCTGGTCGTCGCCCTGATCGTTCAGCCCGGCGTCGGCATGAACATCGATCCGGCCGCCATCGACCCCGCCTCCAAGGCCGCCAAGGCCGTCGCCGGCTATGCCGAAAAGGCCGCGCATGCGCCGGGCCTGGCCGAATACCTGCTGCACCTGATCCCCGACAGTTTCTTCGGCGCCTTCACCGAGGGGGCCATCCTGCCGGTGCTGGTCATCGCCATCCTCACCGGCTTCGCCTGCGCCCGCCTGGGCGAGTTCGGCGCCAGGGTCAGCCATGTGCTGGAAGACATCGCCAAGGTCTTCTTCTCGATCATCCACATCGTCGTGCGCTTCGCCCCCATCGGCGCCTTCGGGGCCATGGCCTACACCATCGGCGAGCATGGGCTGGGCAGCCTGGTGCAGCTGGGCAAGCTGATCCTGACCTTCTACGCCACCTCCCTGCTCTTCGTGCTGGTGGTGCTGGGCGCCATCTCCGCCTGGGCCGGCTTCAGCCTGATCAAGTTCCTGCGCTACATCCGCGAGGAGCTGTTGATCGTGCTGGGCACCTCGAGTTCGGAATCGGTGCTGCCGCAGATCATGGAGAAGCTGCAGCGGCTTGGCGCCTCCAAGTCGGTGACCGGCCTGGTCATCCCGACCGGCTACAGCTTCAACCTCGACGGCACCAACATCTACATGACCCTGGCCATCCTGTTCCTGGCCCAGGCGACCAACACCCACCTCGACGGCTGGCAGGTCGCCACCCTGCTGGGCGTGGCCATGCTGACGTCGAAGGGGGCCAGCGGGGTGACTGGGGCCGGCTTCATCGCCCTGGCCGCCACCATCTCCGAGGTCCACACCATCCCGGCCATCGCCCTGGCCGCCATCGTCGGCATCGACCGCTTCATGAGCGAGTGCCGGGCCCTGACCAACCTGGTCGGCAACGGCGTCGCCACCCTGGTCATCGCCCGCTGGGAGGGCGAGCTCGACGTCGCCCACCTGCGGGCCGAACTGGACCGCGGCCCGATCCTGGCCGTGGAGGAACCCCTGCTGGAGCCCGCCCCGTGATTCGCCTTCTTGCCGTCGTTGCCGCGGCGCTCCTTCTGACGGCCTGTGGTGACGCCGCCCGGCTCGACGCCCTGGCCACCCAGGGCAAGGCCAGGGTGGTCGAGGTCGTCACTGGCGACATGGTCCGGCTGTCCGACGGCAGCGACGTCAAGCTGGCCGGGATCACCGCCCCCAGGCTCGATGCCCCCTACGGCGAGGCCTCGCGGGAACGGCTGGCCAGGATGGTGCTGGGCCAGGACGTCGAACTGCTGTCGGCCGGCGCGGCGAACGACCCCTTCGGCCGAAAGGTCGCCCAGCTGCGCCTGGCCAAGGGTCGGCGCTGGGTGCAGGGCCGCATGCTGCGCGAGGGGGCGGTGCGGGTGCGCACCTTCCCCGAAAGCCGGGCGCTGGCCCGCGAGATGCTCCGCCGCGAGGGCGAAGGGCGCAACGCCAAACGCGGCCTCTGGGCCCTGCCGGACTACCGGGTGCTGATCGCCGGCGAGGCGGCGGCCGCGGCGCCGGGCTTCACCCTGGTCGAGGCCCAGGTCGGCCAGGTGCGGACCGGCGGCGATTCCCGCATTCTCAATCTCGGTCACGGTTTTTCGGCGGTCATTCCCGCCAGGGCGATCCAGGATTTCGACAGCGCCGGCCGTTCCCCCGCCTCACTGGAGGGGCGGCTGGTGCGGGTGCGCGGCTATGTGCGGGACGGTCAGCTGCGGCTCGATCACCCCGAGGGGCTCGAGATCCTCAATCCTCAATAGTCAGCCGACCAGGCCCGCCAGGGCGGCGGGCGAAAATTCGCTCTGCAGGGCGCGGCGCAGCTTTTCCAGCGCCCCATGCTCGACCTGGCGAACCCGTTCCTTGGAGACGCCCATCTCCTCGCCCAGCGATTCCAGCGTGCGCGGCTCGTCGCTGAGGCGGCGGGCCCGGACGATGATCAGCTCGCGCGGCGACAGCACGGTCAGGGCGCGGGCCACGGCGTCGGCCCGGGCCTGGCCATCCAGCGTTTCGACGGCGGCCGCTTCGGGATCGGGGGCCTCGTCGAGCAGGAAGTCCTGGTGGGCGTCGTCGGCCCCGGCGGTGATCGGGGCGTTCAACGAGCGGTCGGAGGCCGACAGGCGCGAGGCCATGGCCTCGACATCCTCTTCCTCGACGCCCAGTTCGATGGCGATGGCGGCCCGGGCCTCGGGCGTCAGCCGGCCTTCCATGTCGCCCAGCCGGGCGCGCAGGCGGCGCAGGTTGAAGAACAGGCTCTTGCCGGCCGCCGTGGTGCCGGTGCGCACGATCGACCAGTTGCGCAGCACATAGTCCTGCATCGCCGCCCGCACCCACCAGCTGGCGTAGGTCGAGAACCGCACCGCCCGGTCCGGCTCGAACCTGGCGGCCGCCTGCATCAGGCCGACGCTGCCTTCCTGGATCAGGTCGCCGAGCGGCAGGCCGTAGGCCTTGAACCGTCCGGCCATGGCGATGACCAGCCGCATGTAGGCGCCGGTCAGCTCATGCAGGGCGTCCTCGTCCTGGCCTTCCTTCCAGCGGACGGCCAGGCTGTGCTCGTGATCGGCCTCCAGCATCGGCATGCGCATGGCGCGCCGGATATACCGCCGCTCCGCCGTCTCTGCCGTGACTGCTTCTCTCGCCATGTGGCGAGTACGCGGGGTGTGTGGCGGTGGATCACACTACTCTGTCGGAAATTTCCCCTCGGCCTTCAGGCCGTCGCGAGCAGCCTGTCGGATTTCCGCGAAAGTTCGGGTGCCGACGCCGCTGGCAAAGCCTTCCTCGATCAGCTCGTTCATGGCCTGGATCTTGGCCTGCTTGATCAGGTCTTCGATATCGAAATCGTCCACGACGGTTCTCCGCTCCGATGCAGCCATCTTCTCATAGGTTTCAGATGACCAAAAGCGGATCAGCCGCCGTGAGTGTCCCTTCTCCCCTTGTGGGAGAAGGTGGCGCGCAGCGTCGGATGAGGGGTCGATGACTGGTTCAACCGCGATGAGGCGGGGGTGACGGGCGGCGTCGTAGGCCGGTGCGACCCCTCATCCGTCGGCTACGCCGACACCTTCTCCCACAAGGGGAGAAGGGAGCCCAAAGGCGAACTCCCAAAGAAAAACGCCCGGCCTTTCGACCGGGCGTTCAACTATCCTTCGAGAAGAACCGCTTACGCGGCCTTCTGCAGGCTCTTGGTCAGCAGGTTCACGGCCGCGTCGCGGTCGATGCGTTCGACGGCGGCGACTTCGCGGGCCATGCGGTCCAGGGCCGATTCGTACAGCTGGCGCTCGGAGTAGGACTGCTCCGGCTGGTTCTCGGCGCGGTGCAGGTCGCGGACCACCTCGGCGATCGACACCAGGTCGCCCGAGTTGATCTTGGCTTCATATTCCTGCGCGCGGCGCGACCACATGGTGCGCTTGACGCGGGCGCGGCCCTTCAGGGTGGTGAGCGCCTTGCTCATCACGCCTTCTTCGGCCAGCGAACGCAGGCCCGAGGTGGCCGCCTTCTTGGTCGGGACGCGCAGGGTCATCTTCTCGTGGTCGAAGGTGATCACATAGACTTCCAGCGCCATGCCGGCGACTTCCTGGGTCTCGACCGCCTGGACCGTGCCCACGCCATGGGCGGGATAGACAACGTGGTCGCCCACGGAAAACGCCAGCTTGCTCATCAGTCTTCCTTCTCCATCGACGTCCGCGGATCTCGCGGACTACCGCTCCCACATCCTCCTGATCACGACGCGAAAAAGCCCCAGGCGCCGGAGAGACGCGGGCTTATCGTTCATGTTCAAAAGTCTTCTAGGACACCCTTCGCCTTCGTCCGGGCGCGCCGTTCGGGAGCGGCTGTTCTTGAACCGAGGCGCGGGGGCGAAATGCCTCCGCGTCGAGGGTGTAATAGCACAAAATTCAGTCGAATGAAAGGTTTGCGACAAACCGGCGCCGCGAGGCGCTAGCTGCCCTTGCCGGGTTTGTCGCTGAAGTACTTCTCGAACTTGCCCTCTTCGCGTTCGAAGGCTTCGGCGTCGGCCGGCGGCTCGCCCTTAAGGGTGATGTTCGGCCAGACCTTGGCGAAGTCGGTGTTGATCTTCAGCCACTTGCTGTCGGGATCGTCCTCGGTGTCCGGCTTGATGGCGTCGACCGGGCATTCGGGCTCACAGACGCCGCAGTCGATGCATTCGTCCGGATTGATGACCAGGAAGTTCTCGCCCTCATAGAAGCAGTCGACGGGGCACACCTCGACGCAGTCCATGAACTTACATTTGATGCAGGGATCGGTGACGATGTAGGTCATCAGGCGCTCTAAGGGCGCGCACAGAGAGATCGCGCGCGCGGGACAGATCGTGGAGGCGCGTCATCCGATGGGGGAGGGCGCCTTGTCAATGCGGCGAGGCCTCGCGGCCCGTCAGTTATTCTCCAAGGCGGTATAGAGCGCGCGGGCTTCGCTGGCCGGACCGCGGCGTTCCCCGGCCCCTTCCATGCGCACGGCGATCAGGCGGCCGCCCAGGGCGAAGACCAGTTGGTCGCCGACGTGCAGGGTGCGGCTGGGCTTGTCGAGGCGGGTCTCGATGCCGCCCCGGGTCATCCGCACCCGGCCCTCTTCGAGATATTTCGCGGCCAGCGAGCGGCTCTTGAAGAAGCGGGCGCGCCACAGCCAGACGTCGGCCCGGCAGGTGGTTTCGGCCGCGTCGCTCACGGCTTGGCCCCGGGCGTCTTGCGGCGCGGGCGGCGGGCCTTCGGCGCGCGGACCGGGACCTGAAGCCTGGCCAGGGCGGCGAAGGGCGAGCCGGGCGGCGGGCTGACCGGGCCCG
>JAQGIK010000182.1 GCA_028291265.1 Caulobacter sp.
CGGCGGAGACAGCCCTGGCCGCGGCGAATTCGGCCGCGCCGGCCTCGGCCGCCGCGCCTCTGGCCAGGCCGCCGACCGCCGCCCGGGCGAACAGCCCTTCGCCGAGCCCCTCAAGGAGCAGCCCGGCCCCACAGCCGGATAGGCACACCCCTAGACAGAGAATGACAAGGACGCGCAACATGGCCGAGCAATCCGAGGTTGTTGCAGATGCCGGCCAGCATACCACGAATTTTCGGGATTCTGGCCTTGCTGCTTATGGCGTCGGCGTGCGGCGACAACAGGCCGGCGCCGCAGCCGGCTTATGCGCCGCCGGCCCCCGCTCCCGTCCCGGTCTACGTTCCGCCGCCGACCATCGACTCCTTCATTCTGAGCGTGACGATCACCGCCGACGCGATGCCTTCGGCGACGCCGCCCTACGTCGATCCAGACACCGGACAATGGGTTCAGCCAAACCCGACCTACGTAATCCACGACGCCCCGCTCGGCATCGGGACCAGCGTCCAGTTGATCCGCTCGGACGGAACGGCCATCCGCCTTTCGGATTCCGTCAGCGCGCCGCCGGAGATGAGCAGGGACGGCAACCGCTACGCCTTCACCTTCCGCTACCAGCCCGACCAGGTGGAGCGGCTGGCCAACAGGCCGATATCGACGATCGGCGCCTTCGAACGGCTACGCACCAACTATGCGAACGCCCTGTTTGGTCACGAGCTGCGGCTGGTCAGCATCGACCGGGTAGAGGTGGAGGTGAACGGCCGCCGTGTGACGCTGAGGGCGGAGCCCACCCCCGACACCGAGCTTCAGCTCGGGGCAGGATTTCAGGCGGCCGCTGCGGCGCTCGGTCAGGCGTCGCCGGGAGCCTGATCACATCGGGCCAGACGTTGACTCCGCGGCCGTCCGACCCTATAGCCGCCCGCTCAATTCAGATGAGGGCCTCCGCGTGCGCGGGTTCCCCGCAGCCGCATGGTAAAGACCGATGAAGGTTCGTAGCTCGCTCAAGTCGCTGAAGTCGCGCCACCGCGACTGCAAGCTGGTTCGCCGCAAGGGCGTCCTCTACGTGATCAACAAGACCGATCCGCGCTTCAAGGCGAAGCAGGGCTGATGCAGCCCCGAGCTTTTCGACTTGTCGAAAAGCTCAGATGTTTCGTGGCGGGCGCCTTGATGCCGAAACCGGTATCCACTTTCGGCGGTCGCCCGCGTGGCGTCCTCTGGGACGTCGGCAATGTGATCGTTCGCTGGGATCCCCGGAACCTGTACGCGAAGATTTTCGAGGAACCGGCCGCTTGCGACCGGTTCCTCATCCATGTCTGCACCCTGGCCTGGCATGGGCTGACCGACCGCGGCGTTCCGGCCGAACAGAACACCCTCGAGCTGATTTCGCGCCATCCCGAGCATGAGGCGGAGATCCGCGCCTGGTGGGACCGCTGGGACGAGATGTTCGGCGGGGTGATCGAGGAGACGCAAGCCGCCATGGAGGCCCTGGCGGCCAGGGGCGTGCCGCAGTTCGGCCTGACCAACATGGCCGGGGCGGTCTGGCCGACGATCGAACCCATGGCCCCGGCGGTGCGGCACCTGAAGGCCGTGGTGGTCTCCGGCGACGAGGGGATGATCAAGCCGGAGCCGGCGATCTATGCGCTGGCCTGCGAGCGGTCGGGGTTGCGTCCCGAAGAGCTGCTGTTCGTCGACGACAGCGCCGTCAACATCCAGGCGGCGGCGGAGCTGGGGTTCCATGTGCTGCATTTCACCGATCCGGCAGCCCTTGAGCCGACCCTGAAGGCCCACGGCCTGCTGTAAAAGCCGCCGTGAGGGTCCCTTCTCCCCTTGCGGGAGAAGGTGGCGCGAAGCGCCGGATGAGGGGTCGATGACTCTCAAAGCTGCGACGAGGCGGTTGCTACAGGCGCCGCAGAGGCCGGTGAGCCCCCTCATCCGTCGGCTACGCCGACACCTTCTCCCGCGAGGGGAGAAGAGCGCCCAGAGGCGAAACCTTCGGGTGGGTGTTGTGGCTGGGCCGCGCGGGCGTTAGAGCATCGCCCTTCCCCATTCCCGCTTCCCGTGAGAGCCTCTTTCCATGTCCGATGAGCAGCCCACCGTCGATGTCCTGAACGGCACCGCCCAGACCCAGCTGCGCACCATCATCGAGCGCATCGAGCGGCTCGAAGAGGACAAGGCCGGCGTCATGGCCGACCTCAAGGAGGTCTATGCCGAGGCCAAGGGCAACGGCTTCGACACCAAGATCCTGCGCAAGGTCGTGCGCATGCGCAAACAGGACAAGGCCAAGCTTAGCGAGGAAGAGGCGCTGATCGACCTCTACCTGTCGGCCATCGGGGGCCTGTAACCCTTGGGGAGTCTGTGAAGCGGAAGGATCCTCCCGACTTCAAGGCGCTCGCCCGCAAGGCCGCGCAGCGCTCGGCGCTCAACGCCCTGCGCAAGACCCAGCGCGCGGCCGACAAGGCCGGCGTCAAGCTGTCCGACTGGGAAGGCGAGTTCCTCGGCTCCGTCGCCGAGCGGGTGAAGACCTACGGCCGGGCCTTCGGCGACCCGGAATTGGGCGCCCCCGGCCAGGCCCTGTCGGCCATGCAGAACCGCAAGCTCAAGGAAATCGCCGCCAAGGCCAAGGGGGAGGACAAGCCGCCGCCCCGGCCCCGCCGCGGCTTCCGAAAGAAGAGCTCCGACAGCTAGCGCAGCCGGGCCGAGGTCAGGAAGCGGCCGGCGGTGTCGATTTCGGCGCTGGTCATGGTCAGGCCGGAAAACCCCGCGCCCTCCGGAAAGGGGGTGGTTTTTTTGGCCCGCCGCGGCTGACGCCACCCCAGATCAGGGGTTAGCCGACCTCCTTGATATCCACGTCGATGCCCTGCTCGCGGACCTTGCGGTAGAGGGTCGAGCGGCCGATGCCGAGGCGGCGGGCGACCTCCGACATATGGCCGGCGTAGACGTCGATGGCATGCTGGATGAGGTCGCGCTCGATGTCTTCCAGGGTGCGCAGGTGGCCGTGGCCGTCGAGGATGCGCACGGGGCTGTCGGCCGGCATGTCGGCCAGCAGCTGCTGGGCCGTCGGGATGGCGCGCGGCATCTGGCCGGCGACCGGCTGGATCAGGTCGTCCATCGGTGGGGCCTTGACCCCGCTGATGGCCGGGAAGTCGTGCGGCTGCAGATAGGGGGCGTCGGCCAGGACGATGGCCCGGTAGACGGCGTTCTCCAGCTGGCGGACGTTGCCCGGCCAGTCGAAGGCGGTGAGGAAGGCCAGGGTCTCGGGGGCGGCGCCGACGACGCGTTTGCCCTCCTCGACGTTGAACCGCTTGATGAAGGCCTCGACCAGGGCCGGCACGTCCTCGCGCCGTTCGCGCAGGGACGGGGCCTCGATCGGGAAGACGTTGAGGCGGTAGTAGAGGTCCTCGCGGAAGCGGCCCTCCTTGATCGCATCACCGAGGTCGCGGTTGGTGGCCGAGACGATGCGGACGTCGACCTTGATCGAGCGTTTGGCGCCGACCGGGTCGATCTCGCTCTCCTGCAGGGCGCGCAGCAGTTTCACCTGGATGTCGAGCGGCAGTTCGCCGACCTCGTCGAGGAACAGGGTGCCGCCGTTGGCCTCCTGGAATTTGCCCAGGTGCTTGTCGGAGGCGCCGGTGAAGCTGCCCTTCTCGTGGCCGAACAGGATGCTCTCGACCAGATTCTCGGGGATGGCGCCGCAGTTGACGGCGACGAAGGGCTTGCCGGCCCGGTCGCTGCTGCCGTGCACGGCTCTCGCGATGACTTCCTTGCCGACGCCGCTCTCGCCGGTGATCAGGACGGGAATCGAGGACCTGGCGGCGCGCTCGCCCATGCGCTTGACGATGCGCATGTGGGGGCTCTCGCCGATCAGGTCGGCGAAGGTCGTCTTGCCGTTCGAATGCTTCTTGAGGCGGTCGACCTCGCCCTTCAGCTCGCCCAGCGACAGGGCGTTGCGGACCGAGGCGATGATGCGTTCGGGAGACGCCGGCTTGACGAAGAAGTCGCAGGCGCCGGCCTGCATGGCCTTGACCACGGTGTCGACGCCGCCCGAGGCGGTCAGGACGATGACCGGCTGCATGATGGCCCGGGCGCGCATTTCCTTGAGGGTGTCGTGACCCGACAGGCCCGGCATCTGCAGGTCGAGCAGCACCACATCGGCCGGCTTGCCGGCCTGCAGGTGGTTCATGGCCGCGTCGCCGCTCTCGGCCTGGGCGACGGCGAAGCCATCGCGCTCGAGAACCGCCTGGATCAGCCGTCGCTGCGTCGGGTCGTCGTCGACGACCAGGACCGTTTTGGTCATGTTGAAGTCATCCCACCAAGTACCGGCGAACGACCTCGTGGGTCGGCGCTCGTTGACCCGTATTGAAACAGAGGTGGGTAAAGGCCGGGTGTAGGAGACCTGAGTCGGGGGTTAATTTTGGAGCGATGGATTCCCTCCCTGCCCTTCATGGGGAGGGAGCTAGGCGGAGGCCCTCACGACAATGGTCTCTTCCGACGACAGCCCGGCCAGTTCGGCCATCAACGCCGGGATCTGCACCGGTTTGCTGACCTGGCCGTTGAAGCCGAGGGTGACGTAGGCCTTGCGGTCGCGGGTCAGGACGTCGGCGGTGACGGCGATGACCGGGGTGTCCTGGTTGGGGCCGGGGGCGCCGCGGAGGGCGGCCAAGGCCTCGATGCCGGTCATGCCGGGCATCTGGATGTCCATCAGCACCAGGTCGAAGGCGGCGACGCCGAGCCGGTCCAGGGCCTCGGGGCCGCCGGTCGCCTTGCTGACCTGGTGGCCGAAGGCGGCGAGGATCTGCTCCAGCACCATCAGGTTCACGGCGTTGTCGTCGACCGCCAGGATCGACAGCGGCCGGGTCCGGGCCGGGGCCTCGGCGGCCGGTCCGGCCTCGGCCGCGAGCTCGCCGGCCTCGGGGAGCTCGGCGATCGGCAGGGTCAGTTCGAAATGGAAGGTCGAGCCCTCGCCGGGCTTGCTGTCGGCCCACAGCCGGCCGCCCATCAGGTCGGTCAGCTGCTGGCAGATGGCCAGGCCCAGGCCCGTGCCGCCGAAGTCTCGGTCGGCGGCGTCGTCGGCCTGGGTGAAGGCGTCGAACAGCCGGGGCAGCTTGGCCGGGTCGATGCCGATGCCGCTGTCGCGGACGCTGATCCGCAGGCGGGCGTGGCCGTCACTGTCGGCTTCGCCGGTCAGTTCGATGCCGACGCGGCCCTCGGGGGTGAACTTCAGGGCGTTGCCGACCAGGTTGAACAGCACCTGGCGGATGCGGCGGCCGTCCATGACCAGGGCGGCCGGCAGGGCCGGGTCGAGGTCGACGGTCAGGTCGAGGCCCTTCTGGGCGGCGGCCGGGCGCCAGAAGCCGTTCAGCTCGGCGGTCAGGGTCGACAGGGCCTGGGGCGCGGCGACCAGGCTCATGCGGTCGGCGTCGATGCGCGACAGGTCGAGGATGTCGTTGAGGATCGACATCAGGAACTCGCCGCTCTGGATCAGGGTGTCGACCTGTTCCTTCTGCTGGCCCCTGGCCGAGGACTTGAGCAACTGGGCCATGCCGAGCACGCCGTTCATCGGGGTGCGGATCTCGTGGCTCATGGTGGCCAGGAAGCGGGCCTTGGACTCGCCGGCCCGGCGGGCGTCCTCGCGGGCGGTCTCGGCGGCGGCGCGTTCGGCCCTGAGGCGGTCGATCAGGCGGGTGTTGCCGGCCACCATCTCCGACCACTGGGCCAGCAGCCGGGCGATGCCGCCGCTCATGACGCCCAGCATGACGGCCAGCATCAGCAGCGCCACGGTCAGGCCGATGGCCTGCATCAACGGGAAGCGGCCGAACATGGCGACGCCCAGGCCGATCAGCACCGGCCCGGCGGTCATCAGGTAGAGGCGCGGCGACAGGGAGCTCTGCATGACGCCGGAGCTCATCAACAGGCAGGCCGAGAGGCCGAGAAACATCAGGTCGGGGGCGCTGCCGCGAGCCAGCACCGCGGCGACCGGCCAGACGACGGCCGCACAGGCGCGCAGTCCGGCCGCCCAGCCGATGCGGGCCTCCATGGCCTTGGGCTCGTAGCCGGGGGCCTGTTCCTGCCAGCGCCGGTAGAGCGGCTGCAGAACCGTGTCGGCCGCCATGTTGCCGATGCAGGAGAACAGGCCGATCCAGGGATGGCCGATGAGGGCCAGGGCGATGCCGAAGGGCAGGGTCAGGGCGTAGAGCAGCGGCAGGGGCACGATCATCCCGGCCAGCAGCAGGGACGGCGCATTGACGACCGGCAGGACGCCGTCATTGTCGTTCGACGCCGCGACCGGCGTGGGGGTCTCCCCGTTGCTCATGATGCTGATAGACGCCCGCTAGCCCAACCCAATCAGGGAAATCTAGCGGCGAGAGGGTTAAGGCCGCCTAACCGTGTTCATTGAATGAGGGCTCAGAATGAGGATGGCATCGTGACGGGCGTCGGCCGACGGCGCGTGGTCC
>JAQGIK010000181.1 GCA_028291265.1 Caulobacter sp.
GCTTTCGCTCCGCAAGGGCACGACCCTGACCAAGGAAATGTTCCTCAATCACCTGTATGGCGGCATGGACGAGCCGGAGTTGAAGATCATCGACGTCTTCATCTGCAAGCTGCGCAAGAAGCTGGCCACCGCGTCGGGCGGCCAACACCACATCGAAACCGTCTGGGGCCGCGGCTACGTGCTCCGCGACCCGCAGGACGCCATCGTCGCCGCCTGATCGGTTTGAATTTCGAGTACGGAGACGCCCGCCCTCACCGGCGGGCGTTTTCCGTTTCGCCGTTGCCGCCAACCCGCTCAAGGCGCCGTAAAGGACATCGGAATTCGCACCCGCGTCTCCGTCGCCACGCCATCCACGGTCAGGGGATGGAACTCGCTCGCCTGCGCCACGACGATCGCGGCTCGGCCGAAGCCGTAGCCTGGCGGCGTTTCGCTGAGGATCTGGCAATCGGTCACCCGTCCGTCCACCGTGATCAGGCAGTTCAGCTTCGCTGTGCCGGAAACGCCTTGCTTGAAGGCTTCGACGGGATAGGCGCGCATGACACGGTCCACACCGGGCGGCGTTTTCCAGCCCGGGGGCGTCACCACGGGCTCCCCCGCAAGGCAGGGGAAAGCCACGATAGACAACAGCGCGGTGGACAGAGGGCGGAAGGCGGTTCGCTTTGACATCGACCCGATCTGACTCGCTCAGGGCCCCGGCGCAAGCCATTGTCGAACGCGGCGACGCATGGCCCCATGGGTCAAAATGGGGACGGGTGATGACCAAGGACTGGATGCGCAACGGCTGGCTGGCGCTGGCCCTGCTCGGCGCCACGCTGCTGGCCTGGCAGGGGACGATCACGCCGAAGGCCGCCCCGGCCTCCGCGCCGGCGGGCGCCTTTTCCGCCGAACGCGCCCTGCGCGACATCGCCGTCATCGCCCGCGAGCCGCACCCCATCGCCTCGCCGGCCAACGCCAGGGTCCGGGACTATCTGCTCGGCCGCATGACGCAGCTGGGCCTCTCGCCGACCGTGCAGGAGACCGACGCCCTCAGTTCCTCGCCCGACTATCCGCAATGGCTGGCCGGGGCCCGGGTGCAGAACCTGATCGGCGTGCTGCCGGGCAGGGACCGCAAGGCCCCGGCCCTGGTGTTGATGAGCCACTACGACAGCGTGCCCGGCTCGCCCGGCGCGGCCGACGACGCCACCGGCGTGGCTGCGACGCTGGAGGTCATCCGGGCCCTGAAGGTCAGGGGGACGCCGGCCCGCGACGTCATCGTCCTGATCACCGACGGCGAGGAATGGGGCCTCAGCGGCGCCGAGGCCTTCTTCGGCCAGCACCCGCTGGCCAGACGCGCCGGCCTGATCGTCAACATGGAGGCGCGCGGCGGCGGCGGCCGGGCCAACATGTTCGAGACCGGCGCGAACAATGGCGAACTGATTGCCCGCTACCGCAAGGGCGCCAAGGGTCCGATCAGCAGCGCCTTGGCCGTCTTCCTCTATGAGAAGATGCCCAACGACACCGATTTCTCCGTGCCCAAGCGCCTGGGGCTGACCGGCCTGAACTTCGCCTTCATCGGCCGCCAGTTCGACTACCACTCCCCGACCTCGACGGTCGCCAACCTCGATCCGGGCTCGGTGCAGTCGATGGGCGAGCAGGTGCTGGCGGCGGCGGGCGAGTTCGCCGCCAACCCCACCCTGCCCGGCAAGGCGCCCAGCGCCGTCTACAGCCAGACCTTCGGCGACCACATCCTGGCCTATCCGCCGATCATGGGCTGGCTGGTGCTGGCGCTCTGCGGCGGCCTGCTGATCCTGGCCGGGCGGCGGGCCAAGGCGGCCGGAGAGCGGCTGCGGTGGCGTGACGGGCTGAAGGGCGCCGGCTTGGCGCTGGCCACCGCGCTACTGGCGGCCTTGCTGATGCACTATGCGCGCCGCTGGACGGGGGATGGATTCGGCTTTGTCGAGCAGCGCGGCATACTGGCCACCTGGGCGACCTGGGAGGCCTCCCTGTTCATTTTCGGCGTCGGGGCCACCCTGATCGGCCCGTTGCTGGCGGCTGTCCGGCCGAGTCGGCGCTGGATCGCTCCTCTGCTGTGCCTGCTGATCGGCCTGGGCTGCAGCCTGCCCGGCGCGCTGGTCTATGGTTTCGACTGGCTGGGCGCGGGGCTGGGCCTTGTCGCCGGCCTGCTGTTCCTGATCCGCGGCGGCGTTCCCCGCAACGCCGCCTGGGCCGGGGTGCTCTGCCTCGGGTTCGTGCTGGCGGTCGGCCTGCAGATTTTTGTCCCCCAGGTCGCCTTCCTCGTCGCCTGGCCGCTCACCCTGGCCGCCGTGGGCGCGGCCGTCAGCCGGTGGGGCGCGGATGGTCGGTGGACATCGCTGCTGGCGGTCATCGCGGCGATCGCCTGCGGTTGGCTGGGCGTCTATGTCCACGTCACCGCCCAGGGCCTCGACCTGCCGGCGCTCCTTGGCCTGTTTTCCCTGCTGGCGCTGTTCGTCCTCTGGCCGCTGGCCCAGCCCGCCGACAACGACGCCAAGGCCAACGGCTGGATTCTCGTCGGCCTCAGCCTGGCGACGGTGATCGTCGGCTATGGCTTCTTCCAGGCGACCCTCAATCCATGGAGCGAGCGTTACCCTCGACCCGAGAGCCTGGTGCACGTCACCGACAGCCATGCCGGCAAGGCCTGGCTGGTGCAGATGGACGACGGGCCGCCGAACGCCCTCAATGACAAATTGTTTGTCCGGGGCAGCCTGCCTCCGCTGTACGACCGACCGGCGCGCCTGACCGCCACCTCGACCTTGCCTGTCGCCATCCCGACCTTCGTCAGTCGGATCGAACCGGACGGCCGCGTCACCGCTGTCCTGACGCCGCCGCCCGGCGCGCGCATTGCACGGCTGAACATCAAGTTGAGCGCCGCCGTGAAGGATGTGACCGTGCAGGGAAGGCCGGCCCGGTGGCTGACCAAGGCCGGGGAGGTTCAACACCTGCGCTGGGCCGGCGTCGATAGGCCGATCGTCATCAGCTTCCGTCCCGTGAAGCCGGACGCCGGTCTGGCGGAAGTCGACTACGGCACGGTGCTTGAAGCCTGGCCCAAGGACTGGAGGGTCGATTCCGGCAACGGCATTATTCCGCCCGACGCGCCGGCCGCCTGGAACATCAGCGGGGCGACCGGGGTGACCGGCAAGGCCATCGTGCGCTGGTGATCGGCGGGGCGGGTTGCTAGGAGGCGGTCATGAGCGATCCGACTGTCACCATCTTCCACAACCCGTCTTGCGGCGCCTCCCGCAATACGCTGGAGATTCTGCGCGAGCGCGGCATCGAGCCGACTGTGGTCGAATATCTGAAAGCCGGCTGGACCAAGCCCCAGCTGCAGGGCCTGTTGAAGACCATGAACGCCCGCCCCGCCGACATCCTGCGCACCAAGGGCGAGCGGGCCGCCGAGCTGGGCCTGATCGGCGCCGACGACGACACCATCCTCGACGCCATGGTCGCCGAACCGGGCCTCGTCGAGCGTCCGATTGTCCTTACGCCCAGGGGGGCCGCGCTTTGCCGGCCCAGGGAGCGGGTGCTGGGCCTGCTCTGAAACGCCCGGCCCGGCGGCCGTTTGTTAACCACCGACGTGACAAATGGACCGAAGCACCGAATATTGCTTGCCTTTCAAGGGGCCAAGCGGGCAAAAACCGGCCCGTGAATTGCTGGGGGGCGTCCCAGCCGTACCATTCTGAAGCGACTGACCGTCCCTTACCCAAGAGGCCGGTCCGCGACGGGGGAATGAATGCAAGAATTCGATCCGCGACGCCCGACCACCCGCATCGCGCCCAAGCTGTTTGTCGGCATCGCCGGCTTCGCCGTCCTGGCCCTGGCCTGGCGCATGGGCGAGCCCGCCGAGACCTCCATCACCCCGCCGATGGATCCCGCCGCCTTCGCGGCCCTGCAACACATGGCCTTCGCCCGGGCCGAGGCCCTGCCCGGCTTCAACCGCGGTGAAAGCATCGCCGTCGAGGTCCGCCCCGGCGAGACCCTGGAAGACGCCGTGCAGCGCACCGGAGTCGGCGAGGCCGACGCCCGCGCCGTGATCAAGACGCTGTCGAGCGTCGTCGATGTCGTCAACATCCGCGCCGGCATGGACTTCATCGCCTCGGTCGCCCGGCCGCAGAACCAGCGTGGCCCGGTTCGGCTGGTCGGCCTTTCGATGCGCACCGGCCAGGCCAAGACCATCACCGTCTCGCGCACCTTCGACGGCGCCCTGCGCCTGCGCGAAATGGCCGAGGAAGTCCGCGACGAGACCACGGTCGCCTGCGGCGAGATGCACGGCAGCTTCCATGAGAGCGCCAGCACCGTCGGCGCCAACTCGGCCATCGTCAGCCAGGCCGCCAAGCTGTTCAGCCACAAGATCGACTTCAGCCGCGACATCAAGGAAGGCGACGAGTTCTGCCTGGTGTTCGACCGCAAGGTCACCGACAGCGGCCGCACCATCGAGGCCGGCGACCTGCAGTACGCCCAGGTGAAGGGGATGAAGTTCTACGGCTTCACCCGCACCGACGGTAAGGTCCAGTTCTTCGACGACCTCGGCAAGAACATCAAAAGCGCCCTGCTGCGCACGCCGGTCGACAACGCCCGCATCACCAGCACCTTCGGCATGCGCCGCCACCCGATCCTCGGCTACAGCCGCATGCACCAGGGCATCGACTTCGGGGCCGGCATGGGCACGCCGATCCTGGCGGCCGGCGACGGCACCATCGAGATGGCTGGCCGCTATGGCGGCTACGGCAACTGGGTGAAGATCAAGCATGCCGGCGGTTACGCCACCGGCTATGGCCACATGTCGCGCTACGCCAAGGGCATCCGGCCGGGCGTCCACGTCGCCCAGGGCCAGGTGATCGGCTACGTCGGCTCGACCGGCGCCTCGACCGGCCCGCACCTGCACTACGAGATCTTCTTCAAGAACGCCCGCATCAACCCGATCGGGGCCAAGGTGCCGACCGGCTCGATCCTCAGCGGCGCCGACGTCGCCCGGTTCAAGGCCTCCAAGGCCCGCCTCGACGGCCTGCTGGCCGCCCAGGGGCACGACACCGCCGGCGCGACCAAGAAGCTGGCCAAGGCCGACTTCACCGACGCCAGGTCGGCGGGGCTGCGCCGCGCCCAGGGTCAGAACTAGCCAGCCTGTGGATGGCGGGCGAATTGCCCTGAAAATTCATCCGCCTGCGCGGTTGTCCGCCCCTTGACTCATGGGGGCTGGACCGCCATTTGCCGAACTGTGGATCTACACAGGTTGTGACCGACATCGACCGGGCCGCCGTAGCGCGCGCCCCCAGCTCGAAAAAGATGTCTTCCGTCGCCGCCCGTCTGGTCCCTGGGAACGCTGAGCTTTCGGCCCGATAGCCGTCGCGATGCGCCCGGAAAGCCATCGTCTCCGAGGAGGGTCACCTCGCGGAGCGATTTCGCATGGCGGACCTGGCGCGAAACTTGCGACGTTTTGACACGGCCTTGTGCGGCGCTTGCAGGAACCTTTCGGCCCGGTCGGACCCTGAGAGATCGACGTACAGGAAATTCTTAAGCGGCGCGGCCCACTCCCCGGGTCCTGCGACGCTATCGGAGACATTTGATGAGCAACACCACCGCCGAGCCGCAAGAGCCCGCCGAAGCCCCCACCGCTGACGGCCCGCTGCTCGACCTGACCGATGCCGGCGTCAAGAAGTTCATCAAGCAGGCCAAGGCCCGCGGCTACGTCACCATGGACGAGCTGAACAAGGTGCTGCCTTCGGAAGAGGTCAGCCCCGACGCCATCGAAGACACCCTGGCCATGCTGTCGGAAATGGGCGTCAACGTC
>JAQGIK010000185.1 GCA_028291265.1 Caulobacter sp.
TTCAACAGACTCAAGCACTTCCGCCGCTTCGCCACACGGTTCGACAGGCTCGCCGCTCACTACATGGCCTTCATCCACATCGCCGCATCCATGCTCTGGATGCGCTGAATGTCGATTCGTCCTAGTCGGGCTCGGCCGCGCAGGGTCGTCGCCGACCAGCTATCCGGCGCCAGCGTCAGCGCCGCCTCGATGTCGGGAAGGGCCTGCTCGACCTGGCCCGCCGTAAGCCGATAAGACGCCCGCAGGATGCGGTAGTCAGCGTCGCCGGGGAACAAGACGACCAGGCGGTCCAGGGCTTTGATCGCTGGTTCGAGCCGGTGAAAGTGAAAAAACTGGATGTCCGCTTGAGTGCGCAGGGCCATGGCCCGGGTATCGTTGGTGGCGTCCGGCGCCGCGAGCGCCCGGTCGAGGGCCGCCAGCATGGTGTCGAAGTCGCCGCTTTCCTGAGCGACCAAGGCCTCCTTCAGCGCGGCGTTGGCGGCCGGTTGCGCCAACACGGGATAGGCGGCCGTCAGGGTCGCGCACAGCGCGGCGGCCGCCAGCCGTGTCGTCCATCGTCCGGCCACGGGTACGCGTCCTGTCGGTCTGGTCATCGCCATGGATGAAACCGCGCCAGCGGTCGTCGCGCAAGGAGGTCGTCGGTCCAGCGCTCAGCTCCGCCCGATGCTCGAATACTCGAAGCCGCGCCGGCGCATGTCGTCGGGGCGGTAGATGTTGCGCAGGTCGACGACGACGGGGGCGTGCATCAGCAGCTTGACGCGGTCGAGGTCGAGGGCCCGGAACTCGTCCCATTCGGTGATGATGACCACGGCGTCGGCGCCCTCGACGGCGTCGTAGGGGCCGTCCTTGAAGGCGACGTCGCGCAGCATCTGCCGGGCCTCGTGGCCCTCGGGGTCATAGGCCTGGACGGTGGCGCCGAGCGCCTGCAGGGCCGGGACGATGTCGAGGCTGGGGGCGTCGCGCATGTCGTCGGTGTTGGGTTTGAACGTCAGGCCGAGGACGCCGATGGTCTTGCCGGTCAGGTCGTCGGCGCCGAGCGCCCTAGTGACGCGAGCGGCCATGGCCTTCTTGCGGCGGTCGTTGACCCGGACGGTGGCCTCGACCAGCTCGACGGGCGAGCCGGCGTCGCTGGCCGTTCGCACGAGGGCGAGGGTGTCCTTCGGGAAGCAGCTGCCGCCGTAGCCGGGGCCGGCGTTGAGGAACTTGCCGCCGATGCGGTTGTCGAGGCCGATGCCCTTGGCCACCTGCTGGACGTCGGCGCCGAGGGCCTCGCAGAGGTCGGCGATCTCGTTGATGAAGGTGATCTTCAGGGCCAGGAAGGCGTTGGCGGCGTATTTGATCAGCTCGCTGGTGCGGCGGCCCGTGAAGACGATCGGGGTCTCGTTGAGGAACAGCGGGCGGTAGATTTCGGTCATCACCTCCCTGGCCTTCTCATTGTCCGTGCCGACGACGACGCGGTCGGGCCGTTTGAAGTCGTCGATGGCGGCGCCTTCGCGCAGGAACTCCGGATTGGAGACGACGGCGAACTGGGCGTCGGGGCGCTTTTCGCGGATGATGCGCTCGATCTCGTCGCCGGTGCCGACCGGCACGGTGGACTTGGTGACGACGACGGTGAAGCCGTCCATCAGGCCGGCGATCTCCTCGGCGGCGGCGTAGACGTAGGAGAGGTCGGCGTGGCCGTCGCCGCGCCGCGAGGGGGTGCCGACGGCGATGAAGACGGCGTCGGCGTTGCGCACGGCGTCGTCGGCCTCGGTGGCGAAGAACAGGCGGCCGGCCTTGACGTTGCGGGCGACCAGATCGTCGAGGCCGGGCTCGTAGATCGGCATGATGTTGTCATGCAGCCGGGCGATCTTGCCGGCGTCCTTGTCGATGCAGCAGACGGTGTGGCCGAAGTCGGCGAAGCAGGCTCCGGACACCAGGCCGACGTAGCCGGTGCCGATCATCGCAACACGCATGGGAGGGTCTCTGTGGCTGGGGCGTTGGCGCCGCTTTGGTGGCGGCTTTGACCATGACGTAGGGGTGCGGGGCAACCTTAGGAAGGGTGGGGAGGCGCGGGATGTGGCGAGGGTGGCTTTTGGGTCGCGCCAGCGGTCCCTTCTCCCGCTTGCCGGGAGAAGGTGGGCCGCGAAGCGGGTCGGATGAGGGCAGAGCGGAAGAGGAAGGGGGCGACGGCGCAATAAGCGCCAGAACGCGGGTAACTGGATTGGCCGGTGCTGCCCTCATCCGTCAGCCCTGCGGGCTGCCACCTTCTCCCGACAAGCGGGAGAAGGGCCGCCTACGGCGGCTAGACTTCCTGATTGTACTTGCCGACCTGCGGGTGCTTGCCGAGGCGGGGCTTCATTTCCTTGCGGAACAGGTCGCGCATGTCGTCGGCCGAGCGGGTGCTCTCCACGACGACGACGATCTCGGGCTTGTTGGAGCTGGCGCGGACCAGGATCCAGCTGCCGTCTTCCAGCGCCACGCGGACGCCGTTGACGGTGATGACCTCCTTGATCTTGCGGCCGAGGATCTCGGCGCCCCTGGCCGCGAGGTCTTCGTATTCGGCGACCATCTTTTGTACGACGCCGTATTTTTCTTCGTCGGCGCAGTGGGGGCTCATGGTCAGGGAGGTGTAGGCGACCGGCAGGGCGTCCTTCAGGTCGCTGAGCTGCTTGTCCGGGTTGCGGTCGAGCATCGAGAGGATGGCGGCGGCGGCGGTCAGGCCGCAGTCGTAGCCGCGGCCGAGCGGCTCGTTGAGGAAGAAGTGGCCGCTCTTTTCGAAGCCGGCCAGGGCGCCGAGCTCGGCCGACTTGCGCTTGATGTAGCTGTGGCCGGTCTTCCAGTAGACGGTGGTGGCGCCATGGGCCTCGAGGATTGGGTCGGTGGCGTAGAGGCCGGTCGACTTCACATCGACCACGAAGGTGGCGCCCTGGTTCAGCGGGGCGAGGTCGCGGGCCAGCATCAGGCCGATCTTGTCGGCGAAGATCTCCTCGCCGGTGTTGTCGACGACGCCGCAGCGGTCGCCGTCGCCGTCGAAGCCCAGCGCCAGGTCGGCCCCGAAGGTCTTCACGGCCTTGCTCATCTCATGGAGCATCTCGTGGTCTTCGGGGTTGGGATTGTACTTGGGGAAGGTCCAGTCGAGCTCGCAGTCCATCTCGTAGACCACGGCCACGCCCATGCGGCGCAGGGCGTCGGGGACGAAGGCGCCGGCCGTGCCGTTGCCGCAGGCGGCGACGACCTTGAGCGGGCGGACGATGCTGGCGCGGCGCGAGACGTCGGCGATGTAGCGTTCGGCCATGCCCTCGATGCGGGTGACCTTGCCGCCGTCGCGGGCGACGAATTTGGCGCCCAGCACGATGTCCCTGAGGGCGCCCATCTCGTCGGGGCCGAAGGTCAGGGGGCGGGCGGCGCCCATCTTGACGCCGGTCCAGCCGTTCTCGTTGTGGCTGGCGGTGACCATGGCCACGCAGGGGGCGTCGAGGTCGAACTGGGCGTAGTAGGCGGTCGGCGACAGGGCCAGGCCGATGTCGAGCACCTCGCAGCCGGCTTCGATGAGGCCGAGGCTCAAGGCCTGTTTGATGGTCAGGGAATAGCTGCGGAAATCGTGGCCGACGACGATGCGGCGGTGGCCGAGGCTCTGGATGTAGGTTCCCAGGCCCAGGCCCAGGGCCTGGATGCCCAGCAGGTTGATGTCCGGGCCGAACAGCCAGCGGGCGTCGTACTCGCGAAACCCCGTCGCCTTGACCAGCGGCTCGGTCTCGTAGGCGACCGTGTTGGGAACGAGGTCGGCGCGGGGGATGAAGGGCATGGAGGCAGGCTCAGGCGTCAAAGGACGCCCCGTATAACGCCGCATCGCCGCGAACGTGAGGGGGTGCGGCGATTTCTACGGCGAAGGCGCTACATGACCGGCGCCGTTTCGTCCTCCGGCGGGGTCACCGGCGCCGAGGCCGGATTGGACGGCGGGGGCAGGCCCGGCGAGGGCTGTTTGGGCGGCGCGCCGGGCGGGCGGCAGGCGTCGGGGTCGCCGCCGAGCCAGTCGAGCAGCGCCTTGGTCCGGGCCGCGTCGAGGCTGATGGCGTAGTCCTTGTCGGTGGTTTCGCCCTTGGCGTAGTCGTCGCTGTGGGCCTGGCGGTCGGTGACCTGCTTGACCAGGGCCTCGCGCAGGCCGGGCTGACAGACGCCGTCCCTGGTCATCTGGTCCATGAGGATCAGGTCGTCGGCCACCCAGTCATCGACGATGTCCTGCACCGCCAGCCGGCGGCCGGGCTGGTCATAGGCGGCGTTGTCCGGGCCGTGCTGCGTCGTATCGGGCGCGCGGGCCTCGTCCATGATCTGGCCGGTCGGCGAGACCGGCTGGTCGGCGTCGTGATAGTCGGCCGATGGAGCGCCCTCGGAGATGCCGGCGGTCTGGGTCGCCGGGGTCAGTTCCGGCGACAGCGGATCGGCCGGCGACGGCATCGGCACGGTGACGGAGTGAGTCTCGGTGATGACATCGGGGCAGTCGTCTTCCACCTCGCCCTTTTCGAAGGTGAACACGCCGGGCGCGGTCTCGGTCATGGTCATGACGAAGGGGGCGGTGGTGACGGGGTCGCCCCCCGGCCGGGTGACGTGGACGACGAAGGTCAGCGGGCCGCCGCCGGGGGGGACATGGAAGGCCATGAAGGCCTCGCGGGCCCCGTGGCTGGCGCTGGAGAAGCCCATCTGCCGCCACATGCCGGTCGGAGCGCTTTCCTTGCTGAGCATGCCGGGGATAACGAACTTGCCGGTTTCCGACCAGCCGCCTTCCTGGTGATCGACGTGCTGGCCGTCGACGTAGGTGTCCTTGGTCCAGGAGACGGTCAGCTTCCATTCGCCCCACAGGTCGCAGGGGCCGACGTCGAACGGCGCCTGCACCTGCCCGGCATTGGGACCATTGGGCTTTTCGAGGAAGGCGGTCTGGAAGGTGCCCTGGTCGGGCGATTTGGCGATGTTGGCGAACAGGTTGACGACATCGCCCTTGCCGCGCTTGGCGCCGACCTTCAGCGAGACCCCGGTGGCGGGATCGTCGAAGACGGTCATCTCGCTGTCCTTGATGCGGCATTTGTAGAGCGGCGGCCCGTCGCTGTCGCCACCACCGCCGCCGCCACCGCCGAGGCCGAGCGCGCCGCCGAGCATGCCGATCGCCTGTTTGCCGAGGTCCTTGGCCAGCTTGGCGCCGGAGCCGACCTTGCCATTGGAGCCGACCGTGATGGGCTTGCGGCCCTGTTTGGGCGGGCAGGGCTTCTTGCCGCCGGCCGTCTCGACGGCGCGGACGGGGATGACGCCAACGCCGTCGGTGACCGGGGCCGCCGGCGCCGGAACCGGATCACCGCCGGTGGCGATACGGGGCTTCTGGTTAGGGCAGGGCACGATAGGGACGGCCAGGATCTGCTGGTACAGGGCGTTGACGGCGTTGGACTTCGCCGTCGCTTCTTCGGCGACCGGGGCGTAGGCGGTCTGCTCGGCGCGCACGGCGGCCCAGCCGGGGCCGCCCTCGTTCTTCATGTAGTCGGTGAACATGCCGCCCAGCTTGCCGAGGTGCTCGGTGGCCGTGCGGGCGTTGGCCAGGCTGGCCTTGGCGGCCGGAGTGTAGACCTCGTTCATGTAGGCGACGCGGGCGAACTCGTCACAGAAGCTGGCCGGCGGCTGGGCAAGTTCGACCGGCAGCAGGCCGGGGCGGGTCAGGTCCGGCGTAGGCAGCTTCGGGGCCGCCGGGCTGGTCAGCACGGCCTCCTTCGGCGGTTCGGCCGGCGGGCGGCAGATCTTGTGGCAGGCCAGGGCCTCGGCCTCGGCGGCCTGGAGCTGCGGCAGCAGCTCGTCGAGCTGGCGCTTGAGATATCTGAACCGCAGCTTGATCGGCTTCTGGGCCTCGGGCCAGGCCGTCTCATGCATCTTCGACTGCTGGGCCATCAGGCCGATCAGCTCGTTGGCCTTGGCGACGAGCTCGTTATAGCGGTCCGTCTTGCCCTGGCATTCCGCGCAGGACCCGGTGATCGCCCGCCAGGTTCTGGGCACGTCCAGGGGGCCGCCCATGGTGCGCGGCGGCGGGCGGCGGGTGAGGTCTTCCTGGCCGCCTTTGCGAAGCCCGTCCTCGCCCCAGTATTCGGTGCGCCAGGCGATGCCCTCGAAGTTGAACTGCATCTCGGCGGTGCGGTAGCCGTGCTCGTCGCCGATCTGGGCGCGGGTGATGATCTGATTGCCGTCGAAGTCCGTGCCGTAGCTGAGGCCGAAGACGCCGCCCTTGACGATCTCCGGGCCGATGGTCTCCCAGGCCTTGCCCTGCTGGGTCTGGGTGACGGGGCCCAGCGGTTTGGCGTCCGGACCGAAGGTGATGGTGTGGGTCGGGATATTGTATTTGTTGAACCAGGTGACCGTGGCGCTCTCGTAGAGGGCCGTCTCGTAGTCGACGCTGCTGGAGATCATCGTCTCCTTGGTCCCGGCCGGTGAGGGGTTGGCCTTGCGCCAGGCCTCGATGGCGTCGTCGTACTGATTGATCTTGTCGGCGTTGCGGGCGCGGGCCTCCTCATACTTCTTCTCGGCCTCCTTGAAGGCCTTCCAGGCCTCCTCTTCATCGAGCCGCTCCTCGGCTTCGGCCTCGGCCTTCTGCTGTTCGATGGTCTTGGGCGGGCCGTCGGTGATCTTTTCCGGGGCGCGGGCGAAAGCCGCGCCGGGCGCGCAGAGCAGGGGGCCGCTCAGAAGCAGGGCGAGGAGGACGGCCGGGAGCCAGGACACGCGGATCATGACGCCTCCCCAAAAAGAGGGCGAACCGAACGCGGTGACTACTGAAAGACCGAAGTTATACGCAGGGCGGATCGCTGCCTATCACCAGATTTGGTGAGTTCAGACCACGCCGGCGCTGAGCACGTCGTGGACGTGCAGCACCCCGACGGGCTTGCCGTCGTCGACGACGAACAGCACGGTGATGCGGCTCTCGTTCATGATCCGGGCGGCGTCGGCGGCCAGGGTGTGGGCCGTAACCGCCTTGGGGCCTCGGGTCATGATGTCGCCGACCGTCTTGCCGGCCAAGCCCTCGAAGTTGCGGCGCAGGTCGCCGTCGGTGACGACGCCGGCCAGCCGGCCGTCGGCGTCGACCACCCCGACAACGCCCAGGCGGCGGGCGGTCATCACCTCGATGGCCTGCGGCATCGGCATGTCGAGCGGGGCCAGCGGCGCCTCGGCCAGCTTGTGCATCAGGTCGCCGATCGTGCGCAGCATGGCCCCCAGCTTGCCGCCCGGGTGGAAGACGTGGAAGTCCTTGGGGGTGAAGCCGCGCCGCTCGAGCAGGGCGACGGCCAGGGCGTCGCCGAGCGCGATCTGCAGGGTGGTGGAGGTGGTCGGGGCGTTGAGGTCGCCGGTCGCCTCGGGGGCGTCGGCCAACTTCAGCAGGATGGTCGAGGCCGAGCCGAGCGCGCTGGCGGCGTTGGCCGTCATGCCCAGCAGCGGGATGGCGAAGCGGTGGCAGTAGGCGATGATGTCGCTGAGCTCGCGCACCTCGCCGGACTTGGAGAGCGCGAGGACGACATCGCCCTTGTCGATCATGCCGAGGTCGCCGTGGCTGGCCTCGGCGGCGTGGACGAACATGGCCGGCGTACCGGTCGAGGCCAGGGTGGCGGCGATCTTGCGGGCCACGTGGCCGCTCTTGCCGATGCCGGTGCAGACCACCCGGCCCCTGGCGGCGAACACGGTCTCGACGGCGCGGGCGAAGTCTTCGCCCAGCTCGGCGGCCTGCTGGTCGAGGGCGCGGGCCTCGGTGGTCAGCACGCGCCTGCCTGCTTGAATGGGGCCGGCAGTCACGGGATCGATGTCGCTCATTGGGCGGTGCGAAGTCCTGCGCTCTTGGCGGGCGTTGTGGGCTCGTGACCGAACGGGGCCGGCGAGCGGGCGCCCTGGCCCTGCGGCCAGACCATGGCCAGCAGGATCATGCCGACGGTCGCGGCGATGGCCAGGGGATAGAAGAAGCGGTCACGCATGATGTGGGTTTAGCCCATTTCGCGAAGAAGGGCAGCTACTCGGTCATGGAAGAACAACAAGCCCGAGGTTGCGGGCGGCTGCGGCGAGTTGCTGATCCTTTGTCGCCACCATCGCGCCATGGCGCAGGGCGAGTTCCAAGTATGTCGCGTCATAGACGGTCAGCTTCTCGCGGCGGGCAAGGCTCACGATGGCATCCAGCGTCGACGCGTTCGGTGGCGCATCCATGCGGAGCGGCAGCGCGTCGAACTGGAGGAGAAAAGCGCCGACCTGTGCGGTGGATATACGCCCTCGCCGTTCGGCCATGACCAGAACGTTGGCCACCTCGGTGCGCGTCAGACTCGGGATCAGGGCGCTGGAGGATCGAACCTGAGTCGCCAGGGCTCGGGTTTCCGGCGTGGACTCGTCTTCAAAGGCCCAGCTCAGGAAAATCGACGCGTCGATGACCAGCTCGGTCACTTGCGCCCTTCGTCGCGCAATTCCTTCCAGGACAATCCGCCGAGCGTCGCCGTCTTGCGCATCTGCTCCAGGGCGTCAAAGGCCGCCGCCACCTTCTCCGCATCAAAACGACTTGTCGGCACCAAACGGACTATCGGCCGCCCGTGGCGGGTGATCACGACGTCCTCGCCAGCCTCGGCTTGATCGAGCAGTGCGGAAAAATTGGTCTTTGCCTCCGACACGCCGAACTCGGCCATGAGGACTCTCCTGTTCTGGTCATAAATATAGACCAGAATTGCCCCGGCCGCTACCGCCCTTGACCCTGCCGCGGCATCGCCTTAGCCCACCGCCCCATGGCTACCCTCATTCTCCTCCGCCACGGCCAGAGCCAGTGGAATCTCGAAAACCGCTTCACCGGCTGGGTGGACGTGGACCTCACCGCCGAAGGCGAAGCCCAGGCGACGCGGGGCGGCGAACTGATCAAGGCGGCCGGCATCCATGTCGACAGGGCCTACACCTCGGTGCTCAAGCGGGCGCAGCGGACCGGGGCATTGGCCATGGCCTCGGCCGGGCAGGGGGACATCGCCTTCACCAACGACTGGCGGCTGAACGAGCGCCACTACGGCGGGCTGACGGGGCTCAACAAGGCCGAGACCGCCGCCAAACACGGTGAGGAGCAGGTGACCATCTGGCGGCGCAGCTACGACGTGCCGCCGCCGCCCCTGGCGGCCGGCGGGGAGTGGGACTTCTCGACGGACGAACGTTACGCCGGCAAGGCCATCCCCGACACCGAAAGCCTGAAGACCACGCTGGAGCGGGTGCTGCCCTATTGGGAGGCGGAGATCGCGCCCAGGCTGAAGGCCGGCGAGACCCTGCTGATCGCCGCCCATGGCAATTCCCTGCGCGCCATCGTCAAACATCTGTTCGCCGTCGCGGACGGCGAGATCACCGAGGTCGAGATCCCGACCTCCAATCCGCTGCTGATCGAACTCGACGCCGGGCTGAAGCCGGTCTCCGCC
>JAQGIK010000040.1 GCA_028291265.1 Caulobacter sp.
TCCGGGGTGAAGGTCCCGAACACCGTCGAGACGTGGACCCCGACCTTTTCGAACAGCCGGCCGTGCATCATCGCCATCACGCCGCCGCCGCCGGCCTCGCGCGACCACGGCTTGCGGACGAATCGGCCGGCCGCGCCCGGATAGAGGTCGGCCGCGGCCTCGTCCTCCAGGGCCTCGAAGGCGGCGCAGATCCGATCCCGGAGGGTTTCGAACCAGGCCTGGGCCAGGCGCTTCTTCTCGTCGAGGTCGGTCGTCGTGTTCATGGCGCTCGCTTAAGGGTTCGGCGGACCTTGCGCAAATCCGGGGCGCTCCCTAGGGAATTTTCCGGAGGGCGTCAGGCCTCGAACGGCGGAAAACCGTCGGTCTGCCGCAGGGCCTCGCCCAGGGCCATGGCGGCGGTGACCGCCAGATTCATCGACCGGGCCTCGGCGCGCAGCGGAATCACCAGCCGAGCGTCGGCGGCGGCGTGGACCTGCGGCGGCGCCCCCCGGCTCTCGTTGCCGAACAACAGGGTGTCGCCGGCCGCGAAGGAAAAAGCGTGGAAAGACTGGGCGCCCTTGGTGGTGAACAGCAGCAATCGGCCCGCTTGGCGCTCCGGCGCAGCCAGGAAGGCGTTCCACGACGGGTGCCGGGTCAGGTGGGCCAGGGGGCCGTAGTCGAGCGCCGCCCGCTTCAGGCTCTTGTCGTCCAGCGGGAAGGCGCAGGGCTCGATGACCTCGAGGGCGACCCCCAGGCAGGCGGAAAGTCGGATGGCGGCGCCGAGGTTTTGCGGAATGCCTGGTTGAAAAAGCGCGAGACGCATTCTAAGCGAACCACCACAGGGCCAGCAGGGGCATTGCTTGCGAATCGAAAGGGCTTGCGGACTTGCGCCGCGCGTCCGATACGACGATCCGCTTGCCCCGCCTTGTGGCGGAGATCCGTTCGCGGGTCGAGACAAGAGATTACGGCGCCGCTGGCGCTTCCCAGGCCGCGCCGCCTTATGGCGTGGCGATATCGAAGGGTGACTTAGGTGGCCAACACCGCCGTGGGCGCAACGACAGCACCGGAGCATGGGTCTGATCCCAGCCGGCGCGATTTCATCTACATCGCCACCATGACGGCCGCCGCCGGCGGCGCCGTGGCGGTGGTCTGGCCGTTCATCGATCAGATGAACCCGGCCGCCGACACCTTGGCCCTGGCGTCGATCGAGTTCGACCTCTCTAAGGTGGTCGAGGGCCAGCAAGTGGTCATCAAGTGGCGCGGCAAGCCCGTCTTCGTCCGCAACCGCACGCCCAAGGAAGTGGCGGCCGCGGTGAAGGACGACAGCGCGTCGATGAAGGACCCGCAGAAGGACGCCGAGCGCGTCAAGCCGGGTCACGCCAACTGGCTGATCGTCGGTGGCAACTGCACGCACCTGGGCTGCGTGCCCACGTTCGGCGGCGGCGACTACGGCGGCTGGTTCTGCCCCTGCCACGGCTCGGTGTACGACACCTCCGGGCGCATCCGTAAGGGCCCTGCTCCGAAGAACCTGGTGGTTCCGGACTACGCCTTCCTGTCTGACACCAAGGTCAAGATCGGCTAAGCCAGATGAGCGGACATTCGACCTACGAACCGAAAACCGGGATCGAGCGCTGGCTCGACGCGCGCCTGCCGATCGTTCGACTGGGCTATGACAGCTTCGTCGACTATCCGACGCCGCGGAACCTGAACTACTGGTGGACCTTCGGCGGCATCCTGTCGCTGTGCCTGGCCAGCCAGTTGATCACCGGCATCATCCTGGTGATGCACTACACCCCGAGCGCCGATCACGCCTTCGCCTCCGTCGAGCACATCATGCGCGACGTGAACTACGGCTGGCTGCTGCGCTACACCCACGCCAACGGGGCCTCGATGTTCTTCATCGCGGTCTACCTGCACATGTTCCGCGGGCTGTATTACGGGAGCTACAAGCCGCCGCGTGAGGTCCTGTGGATCCTCGGCTGCGTCATCTATCTCCTGATGATGGCCACCGCCTTCATGGGCTACGTCCTGCCCTGGGGCCAGATGAGCTTCCACGGCGCGGTCGTGATCACCAACATCATCGGGGCCATCCCGGTGATCGGCGGCCCGATCCTGACCTGGCTGCAAGGCGGTTTCGCCGTCGACAACGCCACGCTGAACCGCTTCTTCTCGCTGCACTACCTGCTGCCCTTCATGATCGCCGGCGTGGTGATCCTGCACATCTGGGCCCTGCATGTGGTCGGCCAGAACAACCCGACCGGCATCGACCCCAAGTCGAAGCACGACACCCTGCCCTTCACCCCGTACGCGACGGTGAAGGACGGCTTCGCGATGAGCGTCTTCCTGATCCTCTTCGCGGTGTTCGTGTTCTATATGCCGAACGCCTTGGGCCACGCCGACAACTACATCGAGGCCAATCCCCTGGTGACCCCGTCGCACATCGTGCCCGAGTGGTACTTCCTGCCCTTCTACGCCATCCTGCGCGCCGTGCCGGACAAGGTGATGGGCGTGCTGGCCATGTTCGGCGCCATCGGCGTGCTGTTCGCCCTGCCCTGGCTGGATACGTCCAAGGTGCGCTCCATGCGCTACCGGCCGATGGCCAAGCTGTACTTCATCATCCTGCTGGTGGTTTGCGTCATCCTCGGCTTCTGCGGCGCCAAGCTGCCGGACGACCAGGTGATCCCCGGCCTGGTGACCGGGATCACCCCGCTCGACAACGACCTCAACAGCTGGGTCTGGCTGTCGCGCCTGGCGACCGCCTACTACTTCGCCTACTTCGTGGTGATCATGCCGCTGCTGGGCCTCATCGAGACCCCGCTGCCGACGCCCGAGACCATCGCCTCGCCGGCGCTGTCCCACCCGGCCACGACGCCCGCGGGCGCGACGGCCGACGCCGAAAAGAAGGGCTGAGCCTCAGATGCTGCGCAAACTCACCCTGATCGCGGCGGCCCTTGCAACGCTGGCGGCGGCTAGCCCCGCCCTGGCGTCCGGCAAGGCCAAGGAACACGCCGACATCGCCTACAGCTTCGAAGGTCCCTTCGGGAAGTTCGACCAGGCCCAGTTGCAACGCGGCTACAAGGTCTATCGCGAGGTCTGCTCCGCGTGCCACGCGATGAAGCTGTTGTCGTTCCGCAACCTCGGCGACAAGGGCGGCCCCTTCTATGACAAGAAGTACGGCAACCCGAACGACAACCCGATGGTCAAGCAACTGGCCACCGAGATCCAGGTGCCCGACATCGACACCGAGACCGGCGACGAGATGACCCGTCCCGCCGTCCCGGCCGACCGCTTCCCGCACCCCTACAAGAACGACTACGCGGCCCGGGCCGGCAACGGCGGCGCCCTGCCGCCGGACCTGTCGGTGATCGCCAAGGCCCGCGAAGGCGGACCGGAATACCTGGCCGCCTACCTGACCGGCTACGAGGCGCCGCCCGCGGGCCTGACGGTGCCGGCCGGCCAGCACTACAACGCCTACTTCCCGGGCGACGTCTCGGCCGGATGGGCCGGCGACAAGCACCACGCGCCGCCCGGCGGCTTCGTGGCCATGCCGCCGCAGCTGGCCGACGGCAAGGTGACCTTCGACGACGGCACCAAGTCGACGGCGCACCAGCAGGCCGTCGACGTGGCCGCCTTCCTGATGTGGGCCGCCGAGCCCAAACTGGAAGAGCGCAACCAGATGGGCCTGGCCGTGATGGTCTACCTGATCCTGTTCAGCGGCCTGCTCTACATGAGCTACCGCCGGGTCTGGAAGAACGAGAGCCACTAGGCTTTTCGGCCAGCCAAGACGACGAAGGGCCCGGAGCGATCCGGGCCCTTTTTCTTGTGGCGCTAGAGGTAGCCGCCAACCTGCCAGGGCACGAACTCATGGTCGCCGATGCCCAGGGCTTCTGACTTCGAGGGCTCGCCGGAGGCCACGGCCAGCATGCGCTCGAAGATCAACTGTCCGATTTCCTGCATCGAAGTTCCGGTCAGCACCGGCGAGGCGTCGACGTCCATGTCCTCGTCCATCCAGCTGGCCAGCCTGGCGTTGGAGGCGACCTTGATCGAAGGGGCCGGCTTGGCCCCGAACACCGAGCCGCGGCCGGTGGTGAAGACGATGAGGTTGGCGCCGGAAGCGATCTGGCCGGTGGCCGAGCAGGGATCGTAGCCGGGGCTGTCCATGAAGCTCAGCCCCTTGACGGTCAGCGGCTCGGCATAGCCGATGACGTCGTTGAGCGGCGTCGATCCGGACTTGGCGACGGCGCCGAGCGACTTCTCGAGGATGGTCGTCAGGCCGCCCTTGAGGTTGCCGGGCGAGGGGTTGTTGTTGAGCTCCATCTGATGGCGGTCGGCGTAGTCGCGCCACCAGGCCAGGCGGGCATTGAGGCGATCGGCAACGTCTTGCGAAGCGGCGCGGCGCAGCAGCAGGTGTTCGGCGCCCCAGATCTCCGGCGTTTCGGACAGCATGGCCGAGCCGCCCTGCGCGACCAGCAGGTCGACGGCGACGCCGAGCGCCGGGTTGGCGGTGACGCCGGACCAGCCGTCCGAACCGCCGCACTGCAGGCCGACGGTCAGGTGAGCGGCGGAGACCGGCTGGCGTTTGATGGCGGCGGCGTCCTCGACCAGCTTGCGGACGATGGCGACGCCGGCCTCGATGGCGCGGGCCGTGCCGCCGGCTTCCTGGATGGTCAGGGTGCGCAGGCGCGGGCCGGCGCTCAGCCCCTGCCCTTCCAGCCAGGCGGGGATCTGGTTGGCCTCGCAGCCGAGGCCGACGATGAGGATCGAGGCGAAGTTGGGGTGGTTGGCATAGCCGGCCAGGGTCCGCTGCAGGACGGCGATGTCGGTGCTGAGCGAAGAGCCGCCGCAGCCGCCCTGGTGGGTGAAGGCGACGACGCCATCGACGCCCGGCGGCAGGCCGGCGTCCGGGAAGGCGTCGGCGATGCGGCGGGCGACGGTGGCCGAGCAGTTCACGCTGGTCAGGACGCCGATGTAGTTGCGGGTGCCGACCCGGCCATCGCCGCGAACGATGCCCTGGAAGGTCGCGCCGGTCGTCGGCGTAGGCGGCTGGGCGTCGACGCCGACCTCGGCGGCGCGGCCGTCCTCGGTCATGGCCAGGTTGTGAGTGTGGACGTGATCCCCGGCGGCGATGGCGACGCTGGCCCGGCCAATCACCTGGCCGTAGCGGCGCACGACGTCTCCGGCCGCGACGGCGCGGCGGGCGATCTTGTGGCCGGCGGCGATGTCGGCGCGGGCCGGAGCGTCGAGGCCTTGCGGCGTCTCGCCGGCGGCGAGGTCGTCGAGCGCGATGGCGACGTCGTCGGCCGGGTTGAGGATCAGGACACGGCTCATCGGGCGGCCTCCACCAGGCGCCGGGCCGCCTGGGCGGCGCCGTGCTGGCTCAGGGAAAGATAGGCCTGCGTCACCGCCCCGACAAACCGGGCGTCACCGGACAACGCAGGCGGGAAGACGGCAGTCAGGGTGAGGAGGGCCGCGACCTTGTCCTCGTCGCTGCCGGCCGAGGCCAGAAGCGCGGCGGTGCGGCCGGCCAGGGGGTCATCGACGACGACGACTTCGCCGGCCTCGGTGACGCCCGACTGCCAACGCATCCAGGCGGCGATCCCCAGCGCCATGGCGGCGATGTCCTGCCCTTGGGCCAGGCGCTCCGCCGCCCCGGCCAGCAGGCGCTGAGGCAGCTTCTGGGAGCCGTCCATGGCAATCTGGCGGGTGCGGTGCATCAGGGCGGCGTTGCGGAACCGGGCCATCAGTGCGCGGCGATAGGCGTCGATGTCGAGGCCGGGCGGCGGATCGACGGTGGTCTGCGCCTCATCCCACAGGGCCTCGACATAAGCCGCGAAGGCCGGGACGGCGAGGGCCTCGTGGACATACTCATGGCCCGACAGGGCGCCGAGGTAGGCGATGGCCGAATGGGCGCCGTTAAGCAGCCGCAGCTTGGCGTCCTCCCAGGGGGCGACGGCGTCGGTCAGCTGGACGCCGAGGGCGGTGAAGTCGGGGCGCTGGCCGGCGAAGCGGTCCTCGATGACCCACTGGGTGAAGGGCTCGGCCTTGACCATGCCCTGGTCTTCCATGCCGAGCCGCGCGGCCAGGCGGGCGATGTCGTCCGGGGTGGTGGCCGGGACGATGCGGTCGATCATCGTCTGGGGAAAGGCGCCCCGCTGTTCGATCCAGCCCGCCAGGCCCACGTCGATGCGGCCGGCCATGGCCAGCACCGCCTCGCGGATACGGGCCCCGTTGTGGGGGAGGTTGTCGCAGCTGATGACGGTGAACGGCTTCAGGCCCGCCGCCCGCCGCGCGGCCAGCGCCGCGACGATGAAACCCGGGGCCGTGCGCGGCGCCGACAGGTCGGCGAGGTCGGCGGCGACCTCCGGGTCGTCCAACTGCAAGGCACCGGTTACAGGGTCGAGGCGGTAGCCCTTCTCGGTCACGGTCAGGGTGACGATGTGGACCTCGGCGTCGGCCATGGCGGCGACCAGGGCGGCGGGGTCGTCCGGCGCGATCAGCACCCCCTGCCCCGCGCCGATGACCCGCAGCCGCTCGTCGGCGCCGTCGCGGACGACCAGGGTGTAGAGGCCGTCCTGGGGGTTAAGCTGCTGCGCCACGGCCGGCGAGCGCAGCGAGGCGCCGAGCACGCCCCAGCGCAGGTCGCCGGCGCCGAGGGCGTCGTCGAACACCACCGCCTGATGGGCGCGGTGGAAGGCGCCGATGCCGAGGTGGACGACGCCTATCCGCACCTTCGTCCGGTCGTAGGCCGGGCGCGCCACGTCCGCCGGCAGGTCGGCCAGCGATGAGGCGCTCAGGCGGGTCACAGCCTGTAGGCCGCCTTGACCAGGTCGTAGGTCAGGGCGCGGGCCACCTCATGGGCCTCGTCCTCCTCGATCCGGTGCTCGACGACGAGCTTGGCCAGGAAGCCGCAGTCCATGCGCCGGGCGACGTCGTGGCGGGCCGGGATCGACAGGAAAGCGCGGGTGTCGTCGTTGAAGCCGACAGTGTTGTAGAAGCCGGCCGTCTCGGTGACCTGCTCGCGGAACCGGCGCATGCCCTCGGGGCTGTCGTGGAACCACCAGCTGGGGCCCAGCTTCAGGGCCGGATAATGCCCGGCCAGCGGGGCCAGTTCGCGGCTGTAGCTGGTCTCGTCGAGGGTAAAGAGGATCAGGGTCAGGCGCGGGTCGGAGCCGAAGCGGTCGAGCAGGGGTTTCAGGGCTCGCACATAGTCGGTCCGGGTCGGGATATCGGCCCCCTTGTCGCGGCCGAAGCGCTCGAAGACCCGGGCATTGTGGTTGCGGAAGGAGCCGGGGTGGAGCTGCATGACCAGCCCGTCCTCGACGCTCATGGCCGCCATCTCGGTCAGCATCTGGCCGCGGAACAGTTCGGCGTCGGCGGCGCTGGCCGGGCCGCTGGAGACGCGGGCGAACAGGGCCTCGGCGTCGGCCTTGGACAGGTCGGCCGTGAAGGCGGTCGGGTGGCCGTGGTCGGTCGAGGTGGCGCCCATCGCCGCGAAATAGGCCCGCCGGTCGCGCAGGGCGTCCAGGTAACCCGACCACGTCGCGGTATCGCGACCGGTCTGCCCGGCGAGGACCCCCAGGTTGCCGAGGAAGCCCTCGTAGTCCGGATCGAGCACCGGGTCCGGACGATAGGCGGTCAGCACGCGGCCCTTCCAGCCCGAGGCCTGGATCGCCTTGTGGTGGCGCAGGTCGTCGATGGGCGACTCCGTCGTGGTCAGCACCTCGATGTTGGCCCGCTCGAACAGGGCCCGGGGGCGGAAGGCCGCGGTCTTCAGGGCCGCGTCGACGATATCGAAATAATGGTCGGCGGTTTCGGCGCTCAATCGCACATCGATGCCGAACATCTCGGCGTAGACCCAGTCGTGCCACATCCGCGACGGCGTGCCCCGGAACAGGTGGTAGTTCTCCGCGAACCGCCGCCAGATGGCGCGCGGATCGGTCTCGACGGTCCCGCCGTCGGCGCGCGGCACGCCCAGACTCTCCATCGTCAGACCCTGGCTGAACAGCATGCGGAACACATAGTGGTCCGGGGTGATCAGCAGCTCGGCCGGATTGGCGAACGGCGCGTCGGTGGCGAACCATTCGGGATCGGTATGGCCGTGCGGGCTGATGACCGGCAGGCCCCTGATCTCCGCATAGAGCCGGCGGGCGACGGCCCGGGTGTCGGCGTCGACCGGAAACAGGCGGTCGGGGTTGAGGCGAAGCGGCTGGCTTGGTCACGGCTCTAAAGTGGCTCCCGGCATATGACACCGGTGACATAGGTTGGCAAACGGCCTCCCCGGATCAGGACGCCGAGTAGCTGGTCTTGACCTGGGTGTAGAACTCGACGGCGGCGAAACCCTGTTCGCGCGGGCCGTAGCTGGACGACTTCGTGCCGCCGAACGGCACATGGTAGTCGACCCCCGCGGTGGCCAGGTTGACCATGGTCATGCCGGCCCGGGCGTGCTTCTGGAAGTGGCGGGCGTGCTTCAGCGACTGGGTGACGATGCCGGCCGAGAGGCCGAACTCGACGCCGTTGGCGACGGCGAGCGCCTCCTCGTAGTTGGCCACCCGGATGGTCGAGGCCACCGGGCCGAACACTTCCTCGGTGTTGATCCGGGCGGCCGCGTCGGTGTCGGCGATCAGGGTCGGCTGGACGTACCAGCCGGGCTTTTCCAAGGTCAGGCGCTCGCCGCCGGCGGCGATGCGGCCGCCGGCCTCGCGGGCGATGTCGATGTAGCGGTAGGAGGTCTCGCGCTGGGCCTCGGTGACGGCCGGGCCCATCTGGGTCTCGGGGTCGAGGGCGTCGCCGACCCGCAGGGAGCGGACCTTCTCGGCCAGGGCGGCGACGAAGCGGTCGTGGACGCCGTCCTGGACGATCAGCCGGCTGGAGGCGGTGCAACGCTGCCCCGTGGCGAAGAAGGAGCCGTCGAGGGCGATGGCCACGGCGCGGTCGAGGTCGGCGTCGTCCAGCACGATCAGGGGGTTCTTGCCGCCCATCTCCAGCTGCACCCGCGCCTGGCGCTTCACGGCCCCCTCGGCGACCCCGGCGCCCACGGCCTGCGAGCCGGTGAAGCTGACGCCGTCGATTCCCGGATGGGCGACGATGGCGCGACCGACGTCGCCGTCGCCGATGACCATGTTGACCACGCCCGGGGGCAATCCCGCCTCATGCAGGATGGCGACCAAGGCCTCGGCGGTGGCCGGCGTCGGGCCGGCGGCCTTGATGACCACGCAGTTGCCGAAGGCGATGGCCGGAGCGATCTTCCAGGCCGGAATGGCGATGGGGAAGTTCCACGGGGTGATCAGGCCGAACACCCCGACCGGCTGGCGGTAGGTCTGGATCTCCACCCCCGGCCGGGTCGAGGCCAGGTTCTGGCCGTGCAGGCGCAGGGCCTCGCCGGCGAAATACTTGAGGATGCGGCCGGCCCGCACCGTCTCGCCGATGCCTTCGGGCAGGGTCTTGCCCTCCTCCCGCGACAGCAGGCGGCCAATCTGTTCGCGCCGCTCCATGACCAGGGTCCCGGCCCGGTCCAGCACGTCGAACCGCACCTCCGGCGAGGCGTCGGCCCAGCCGGGGAAGGCGGCGCGGGCGGCGGCCACGGCCTGGTCGACCTCGGCGGCCCCGCCCTTTGGCGTGCGGGCCACGACATCGCGGGTGTCGGAGGGATTGAGGCTTTCCCCCGGCCGGTCGCCGCCGACCTTCTCGCCGCCGATCCAGTGGGAGAGTTCAAGCGTGTCGGTCATGGCGCGTCGTCCCGAGGTCATTTTGCCACCAGCCTCTACCCCCTCGCGCGGGCGGGGCGAATGTCCAAGGCGGCATGGATCAAGAGCATATCAGCATCGATCAGCCCCGATCCGATCAAGCCAAAAGCAGCATCGGTCGATAGCGCCATTGGCTTGGACCGGCAACGAACGCCCCGATAGCTTTTGCACAAGGCGACCTGAGTGCGCCGAATTCGCCGCCGTCGCGGCAGACGACAGGGAAGATGCATGTCCAGAATGACGCCCGCGGAAATGGCCGCCACCCTCGGCGGCGGCCTGCTGTCCTTCCCGGTCACCCATTTCGACGCCAATGACCAGTTCGCCGAGGGCGCCTATCGCGACCACTGCGCCTGGATGCTGCAGCATGAGCTGGCCGGCCTGTTCGCGGCCGGCGGCACCGGCGAGTTCTTCTCCCTGAAGCTGCCCGAGGTGGCGGCCGTGGTGAAGGCCGCCGTCGCCGAGACGGCCGGCAAGACCCCGGTGGTGGCCGGGGCCGGCTACGGCACCGGCATCGCCGTCGAGATGGCCCAGTCGGCGGAAGCGGCCGGGGCCGACGGCATCCTGCTGCTGCCGCCCTTCCTGATGGTCCCCGGCCAGGAGGGCCTGGCGGCCCACGTCGAGGCGGTCTGCAAGGCCACGAAACTGGGCGTCATCGTCTACAACCGCGACAACGCCGTGCTGACCGCCGACACCCTGGAAAAGCTCTGCGACCGCAATCCCAACCTCGTCGGCTTCAAGGACGGGGTCGGCGACATCGAGCTGATGATGCAGGTCTACGCCCGGATGGGCGACCGGCTGACCTACATCGGCGGCCTGCCGACCGCCGAGACCTTCGCCCCGGCCTATCTGGAGATGGGCGTCACCACCTATTCCTCGGCCATCTTCAACTTCGTGCCGGACTTCGCGCTCAGCTTCTACCGGGCGGTGCGGGCGCGGGACCACGCCACCATCATGGCCGGCCTGCGCGATTTCGTGCTGCCCTACATCGCCCTGCGCAACCGGGGCAAGGGCTACGCCGTCTCCATCGTCAAGGCCGGGATGACCGCCATCGGCCGCAGCGCCGGGCCGGTGCGCACGCCGCTGGTCGACCTGAAGCCTGTCGAACTGGCCGAGCTGAAGGCCCTGATCGCCCGGGTCGAACCGGCCCCGCCGATGCGGGCGGCCAACGCGTAACCCTGTCCCGCCCAGGTCGAAACGCCTAGGTTTCGGGTCCGACAGAGGACCGATCATGTTTGAACTCAGCCAGCTCCGCTGTTTCGTCGCCGTCGCCGAGGAACTGCATTTCGGCCGGGCGGCGCAGCGGCTGAACATGACCCAGCCGCCGCTGAGCCGTCAGGTGCAGCTGCTCGAACGAATCCTCGGCGTCCTGCTGCTCGACCGCACCAGCCGCTCGGTGCGGCTGACCCCGGCGGGCCGGGCCTTCCTGATCGAGGCGCGGCGGATCATGCGGCTGGCCGAGACCGCCGCCCTGGCCACCCGGCGCATCGCCAGCGGCGACGCCGGGCGGGTGGCCATCGGCTTCACCGCCGCCTCCGGCTACAGCTTCCTGCCGCGGCTGGTCGACATCGGCCGCAGCCGCCTGCCCAACGTCGACCTGGCCCTGCGCGAGATGGTCACCGGCGAGCAGATCGAGGCCCTGCTGACCGGCCGCATCGATCTGGGCCTCATCCGGCCACCGCTGAACCGGCCGGAGTTCGACAAGATCCGGGTGATGACCGAGCCGCTCGTCGCCGCCCTGCCGTCCGGCGATCCGCGCCTGGCCAAGGCGACCCTGGAGCTCAGCGATTTCCACGCCAAGCCGCTGGTCATGTATGCGCCGGAGGGGGCCGGCTACTTCTACGGCATGCTGACCGGGATGTTCGACAGCGCCGGCGTGTCGCCGCAGTACGTGCAGCACATGAGCCAGATCCATTCGATGCTGGCCCTGGTCCACGCCCGGATCGGCGCGGCCGTAGTGCCGGCGGCGGCCATGCGGCTGCATTTCGAGGACGTCGAGTTCCGGCCTCTCGACATCACCCCGGCCCAGCCGGTCGAGCTGTTCGTCGCCTGGCGACGCGACAACGACAACCCAAGCCTCAAACCCCTGCTGGCGCTGATCGAGGCGCAGGCGGAGGACGAGCAGCCTTAAGAGGACGACCGCCATGGACCCCACCCGTCGAAGGATCTGCGCGCTGGCTGGTGGGGCGATGGCGATGACATCGGGAAGCGTCTGGGGGGGCGGCGTCTGGGCTGCCGGTCCGGCCCCGGTGGCCGACACCCGGCACGGCAAGGTGCGGGGCTACCTCGACCACGACATCAAGGTGTTCAAGGGCGTCCGCTACGGCGCCGACACCGCGCCTCGGCGGTTCCGGCCGGCCGTGGCCCCGGAGCGCTGGTCCGGGGTGGCCGAGGCCACGGCCTACGGCCACGCCTCACCGCAGAAGCGCAGCCAGGCCGACCAGAGCGAGGACTGCCTGTTCCTCAATGTCTGGACCCCGGCCCTGGCCGACGGCGCCAAACGGCCGGTGATGGTCTATGTGCACGGCGGGGCCCACGCCAACGGCTCGGGCTCCAGCCCGCTGTACGACGGCGTGGCCCTGTGCCGGCGCGGCGACGTGGTGGTGGTCACCCTCAACCACCGGCTCAATGTGTTCGGCTACAATGGCCTGGGACAGCTGCTGGGCGGCGACTTCGCGGCCTCGGGCAGCGTCGGCAACCTCGACCTGATCCTGGCGCTGGAGTGGGTGCGGGACAACATCGCCGGCTTCGGCGGCGATCCCGCAAATGTCACCGTCTTCGGCCAATCGGGCGGCGGGGCCAAGCTGGTCACCCTGATGGCCATGCCGCGGGCGGCCGGCCTCTATCATCGGGTCATCACCATGAGCGGCCAGCACGTCACGGCGATGGGGCCGCAACATGCCGAGCTGCGCATGCGCAGGTTCCTCGACCATTTGGGCCTGACGCCGGAGCGGGCGGCGGAACTGGCGACATTGCCGGCCGGGCGGCTGGTCGAGGCGCTGGCGATGCCCGACCCCGTCGAGAAGGACGACATCTACTTCTGGTCGGTGATGGACCACGACACCCTGCCCCGCCATCCCTTCGTGCCCGACGCCCCGCGAGAGAGCGGCCACATTCCGATGATCATCGGCAACACCCACGACGAGGCCCGGGCCTTCCTGGCCGGGGAGGCCGGCAACTTCGCCCTGACCTGGGACACGGTGGCGGCCAAGCTGGCCCCGGAACTGGTGGTCGACGTCAACGCCCGGTACGTCGTCGACTGGTACCGCAAGCGCTTCCCGCAGATGTCGCCGGTCGATGTCTTCTTCGCGGCGGCGACCTGCGGCCGCTCAAGACCCGGCCACCTGATCCAGGCCGAGGAGCGGGCCAGGCTGAACGGCCCGACCTGGATGTACCAGCTGGACTTCGGCTCGCCGGTCGACCCGAAGATGGGCGCCTACCACAGCTTCGACATCGCCCTGGCCTTCGACAACTGCGCCCAGCCGACCTCGAAGACGGGGACCGGCCCTGAGGCCCTCAAGGTCGCCAACGCCATGAGCGAGGCCTTCCTCGCCTTCGCCAAGACCGGCGATCCCAACTGCAAGGCCATCCCGGCCTGGGACCGCTACAGCCTGCCCGGGCGGGCGACGATGATCTTCGACGTCGACAGCCACATCGAGAACGATCCGAGGGCGGACGAACGGCGGCTGTTCCAGACGGCCCCCTTCCTCAAACAGGGAACCTGATCAGCGCTTCCAGGGGAAGCTGAGGGTCGGCGGGTTGACGTAACGGTCCATGGTCAGCACCAGCCGCGCCCCGGCCCCGGGCGCGAGGCGCAGGGTGAAGGTCGCGGCGTCCACCGGACTCACCGTCTCGCCGATGGCGACGCTGCGGATGCGGTGCTCGCCGTAGCCGCCGCCCTGGACGACAAGGGTGCGGGCCCTGGTCGGGCTGAGGTTGACGAGGGTGACCGCCGTCTCGTCCGCCGTCAGGCGGTCGACCAGGGCGGCGCAGTCGGGCGGCAGGCCGGCGCGGCGCGCCTCGGGATCGAAGTAGCGCAGGCGGGCGTAGAGCGGCGAGCCGCCGACATGCGGCGAGGTCGAGGACCAGGATGGCCGGCCCAGGTGCAGGGCGCCCATGGTCTGTTGCATGAGGGCGGCGACACTGGCCGGATTGATGTCGAGCACGGCGTCGGCCAGGCGGGTGTCCGGGGTGGTCCTGTCCTCGCGCTGGGCGCGGGCCCGGTCGGAGACCCTGGCGAGGTCGGCGGCCAGCGCCTTTTCCGGCCAGGCCGGGTCGCGGCCCTCGAGGTAGGCCAGCCAGGGATGGTCGGGGGCCCGCCGGCGGTCGCTCTCACGCATCGAGAACCACCAGATGTCGAGGGCATTGGTCTGGTGCAGGCCGTCCTTCCAGCCGTACCAGCCGCTCTCGCCGTACATGGTCGGGGTCTGCACCTTGCCGCCGACGGTGCGCCTGGCGGCGTTCAGGCGGTCGGCCTGGGCGCGCCAGGTCTGCAGGTATTTGTCGTCGCCGGTCAGCAGGTAGGCGTTGAAGAAGGCGGGGATGGTGCGCAGCACCCGGCTGCGGTCCTCGCGCTTGCCAGTGACCGGATTGACCGGGCTGAAGCCCCAGCCGTAGGTCCCGCCCCACCACCTGCCGTCGGCGGCCGAGCCGGTCACCCCGTCGAGACCGACGTTGGAGGGGAGGAGGTCGTTGTTGGCCCTGGCCCGCTCGGCCCAGGCGTCGATATAGCCCAGCAGCCAGTCGCGGTACTTCGCCTCGCCGGCCACCATGTAGGCGTTCAGAGCCAGGGTGGTGGACAGCATGTTGAGCGGATGGTCGCCGACGACGTCGGTGTATTCCTCGTAGTGCTGCAGGGTCTGGGCGTAGGTCTCCTCGCCGTGCTCCATGAAGAAGGGCTTCGGGTCGAAGGGATCGCCGGCCCAGTCCACGGCCGTCGCCTTGCGCAGCATCGGGCCGCGCGAGCCATTCATCAGACTACGGATGACCTTGTGGCGCGCATCGTAGTTCGGCGCTTCCGGATCCTCGCCCATGTAGAGGCCGGCGAAGGTGCGGGCCCGGCGCTGGAAGCGCGGATCGTCGGGGGCCGACAGGCCCTGGACGTTGAACAGGGTCATCTCCTCGGCGTGGTGCTGCCAGTCCAGCTGGACGTTGAAGTCCTTGCGGAACATGCCCTTGCGGGCGACTTCGACGACGGTGGTCTTTTCCTTGGCGAACTGCCGCAGGTGGCCTTCCCAGGCCTGGGTGTACATCGTCTTGACCCGCTCGGCGCCGCCGATGGCGTGCAGCAGGGGCCAGTTGTTGACGTTCTCGATGGCGTCGTCGGGGCCGTCGTTGGCGCCCCAGCGCTCGAAGCACTGGAAGTAGCCTTTGGAGTCGAAATAGCGGGCGTAGAAGGCCTCGCAGGCCTCGGCGTTGGCGGCCAGCAGTTGCCGCTGCAGCACCGCCCAGGTCGGCGGGGCCATCGGCGTCGTCACCTCCAGCGGCGCCGCGGCGCGGGCGGTGGAGGCAAAGCCGAGGACGCCCAGCGAGGCGCCCGCGAGGACGGCGCGGCGATGCATCATTCGGCGTCCGCCGTCTTGAGGGCCAGCCGCTCGATCCTGCCGGTGATCAGGAAGTAGGCGGCGATGACCAGCACGCAGTGGGCGCCGACGAACCACAGGGCCCCGTCGAACGAGCCGGTGGCGGCGACGATGTAGCCGATGACGATCGGCGTCACGATGCCGGCGGTGTTGCCGAAGGTGTTGAAGATGCCGCCGGTCACCCCGACGAACTCGCGCGGCGAGGTGTCCGAGACCACCGCCCAGCCGAGCGAGGCCACCCCCTTGCCGAAGAAGGCCAGGGCCATGCCCACGATGATCAGCCATTCCTGCTGGATGTAGACGCAGGCGATGATGGTCGAGGCGAGGATCATGCCGATCAGCAGCGGCGCCTTGCGGGCGACGGTCAGCGAGCCGGTCCGCCTGAGCAGCAGGTCGCTGATCACCCCGCCCAGCACGCCGCCGACGAAGCCGCAAAGGGCCGGGGCGGCGGCGGCGAAGCCGGCGTCGAGGATCGACAGGCCGCGCTCCTTGACCAGGTAGATCGGGAACCAGGTGACGAAGAAATAGGTCAGCACATTGATGCCGTACTGGCCGATGAAGACGCCCAGCAGCATGCGGCTGCCCAGCACCTGCTTGACGTTGGCCCAGCTGAAGGCGGCCGATTTGGTGACCGTCTTGTCCTCCATGCGGATCAGCCCGCCGCCGGCCTCGATGTAGTCGAGCTCGGCCTGATTGATCATCGGGTGGTCGACCGGGCTGTGGATCAGCTTCCAGAAGACGATGGCGGCGACGATGCCCAAACCGCCCATGACGAAGAACACCGAATGCCAGTCGAAGCTGTGGACCAGCCAGCCCATCAGCGGCGCGAAGACGACCAGCGAGAAGTACTGGGCCGAGTTGAAGACGGCCGAGGCGGCGCCCCGCTCGGGGCCGGGGAACCAGGCGGCCACCAGCCGGGCGTTGCCGGGGAAGCTGGGGCTCTCCGACAGCCCGACCATGAAGCGCATGGCGAACAGGCCGATGAAGATCGCCCCGCCGGCCAGGAAGCCCGAGAAGCCCTGGAGCACGGTGAACAGCGACCAGAGGACGATGGCGAGCGTGTAGATCAGCTTGGTGCCGAAGCGGTCCAGCAGCGCTCCGCCGGGAATCTGGCCGATGACATAGGCCCAGGCGAAGGCCGAGAGGATGTAGCCCATCTGGATCGGGTTCAGGCCCAGGTCCTTCGACGCCGCGTCGCCGGCGATCGAGAAGGTCGAGCGGTCGGCGTAGTTGATCGTCGTCAGCAGGAAGATCAGCAGCAGGATGAGCAGGCGGACCCTGGAGCGTCGGCCGCCCCCGGCCGCGACGGTGCTGTCGGTCATGACGCTTCCTCTGGTCTTCAAGCCGGCGCCGGAGGCCGGCGCGCTGTTCCTGGGTGCGCTTCTGAGGCGCTTTATTGTGGCGGACGATAGGCAGGGGTCGGACGGGCGTCTAAGCCAAAGGCCCTATGGACCGATCCAATATCGGTATCGATCCGCGCTTGGGGATCAGTTCCCATTGTGCATCGGTTCATGCCCTCTTGGGATTGGAGCGCATCGATCCGTCCAACTAACACTCTGACCGAAGCAGACAGGCGAAAGCCGTCCGCCAACAGAGATCCACGCGACGTGGACCAGGGGAGGAGACACATCCGATGCGTTCCACGCAGAAAATCCGATTTGCGCTGAAGGCCGGCGTGTCCGCCCTCGCCATCTCCATGGCGCTCGGCGCCGGCGCCGCCATGGCCCAGGACGCCGCCCCGGCCGCCGCCGCTCCGGAAGAAGGCGAAGTCGATGAGGTGGTCATCACCGGCTACCGCGCCAGCCTGCAGAACGCCATCGTCGCCAAGCGCGAGGAAAGCGGCGTCGTCGACGTCATCAAGGCCGAGGACATCGCCGACTTCCCCGACCTCAACCTGGCCGAATCCCTGCAGCGCATCCCCGGCGTCGCCATCACCCGCGCCAACGGCGAAGGCCGCCAGATCTCGGTGCGCGGCCTCGGCTCCGAATACACCCGCGTGCGGGTCAACGGCATGGAAGCCATCGCCACCACCGGCGGCACGGTCAACTCCGGCGGCACCAACCGCACCCGCGGCTTCGACTTCAACATGTTCGCCTCGGAGCTGTTCAACAGCCTGACCGTCCGCAAGTCCGGCTCCGCCGACGTCGAGGAAGGCTCGCTGGGCGCCACGGTCGACCTGCAGACTGCCCGGCCGTTCGACTACAACAAGCCCACCTTGGTCTTCGGCGCCCAGGCCAGCTACAACGACCTGGCCGAAGACCTCAAACCCCGCCTGACCTTCCTGGCCTCGGACACCTGGCTGGACGGCCGCTTCGGGGCCCTGGTCTCGGTCGCCTACGAAGAGCGCCACATCCTCGAGGAAGGCGCCAACATCACGCGCTGGACCTACGGCGGCGCCAACGGCGGCTTCAGCCCGCTGTCGACCCTGCCGGGCTACACCATCGCCCAGATCAACAACACCAACACCGCCACCGCCATCTACCACCCGCGGATCCCGGCCTACGCCAGCTACGACATCAACTCCGAGCGGCTCGGCGTCACCGGCGCCCTGCAGTTCAAGCCGACCGACGCCACCACCCTGACCCTGGACATGCTGTACTCGGATGTGAAGAGCACCCGCGACGAGGCCCAGATCCAGGCCATCGGCTTCAGCCGGGCCGGCACCGGCAAGCCGCAGACCATCATCCGCGACGGCATCGTCGATGCGAACAACAACCTGGTCCAGGGCCGCTTCGACAACGTCGACCTGCGCACCCAGGCGGCCCACGACGAGCTGGAAACCGAGTTCCAGCAGTACACCTTCACCGCCACCCACGAGTTCACCGACCGCCTGCGCGTCGGCTTCGTCGGCGGCTATTCGAAGTCGGCGTTCAACAACCCGGTCTCGACGATCATCACCTTCGACCGGGCCAACAGCCAGGGCTACCAGTACGACTTCCGCAGCCGCATGCCCGGCGTCACGCTTGGCTTCGACCCGACCAATCCGGCCAACTGGGCGATGACCAACGGCACCTCCGAGGTCCGCCTGCGCCCGAACGCGGTGACCAACCAGTTCACCTCCGCCAAGGTCTACGGCGCCTTCGAGGTCAACGACGTCCTGACCCTGAAGGCCGGCGCCGACTGGCGCATGTTCCAGTTCGACTCCGAGGGCCAGTTCCGGACCAGCGAGACGGTGGTGAACACCCTCAGCCCCGCCGACCTGGCCAATGTGTCGAAGGTGTTCAGCGGCTTCGGCAAGGGCCTCGACATGCCGGGCGGCAACGCCACCAGCTGGCTGATCCCCGACATCGACGCCTTCAACGCCGCCTACGACATCTACTGCAACTGCGGCATCTACGCCCTGACCAGCACCAACAACAGCTCGGCGCGCGGCCAGTACATCACCGTCGACGAGAAGGACACCGGGGCCTACGTCCAGGCCGAGTTCCGCTTCGACCTCTTCAACCTGCCGGTCCGCGGCGACGCCGGCGTGCGCTATGTCCAGACCAAGCAGTACTCGACCGGCTACGCCGCCGTCGGGGCCACCATCGAGCTGGTCTCGGCCAGCCGCGAGTACGACACCTGGCTGCCCTCGGCCAACGTCGCCATCGACCTGACCGACACCCTGATCCTGCGGGCCGCCGCCGCCCGTACCATCGCCCGGCCGTCGATCAGCACCCTGACCCCGGGCGGCGACGTCCAGATCCAGGGCGCCAACCGCAGCTTCTCGAGCGGCAACCCTTTCATCGAGCCGACCCGGTCGAACAACTTCGACCTGTCGCTGGAATGGTATCCCGACCGCGACTCCCTGTTCGCCATCGGCCTGTTCTACAAGAACATCGACACCTTCGTTCAGACCCTGCGCCAGGACATCCCGTTCAACCAGCTGGGCCTGCCCAACTCGCTGCTGACCGGCACCACGGCCCTGCCGACCGACCTGTTCGTGGTCAGCCAGCCGGTCAACTCCGACGGCGGCGAACTGAAGGGCTTCGAGATCAACGTCCAGAAGCGGCTGAGCTTCCTGCCGGGCTGGATGGAAAACTTCGGCGTCCAGGCCAACTACACCTTCGTCGACAGCACCATCGAGTACCTGACCTCGACCACCCCCGGCGCCCCGACCATCTCCGAGACGCTGATCGGCCTGTCGAAGAATTCGGCCAACTTCACCCTCTATTACGAGACCGAGCAGTTCAGCATCCGCGGCTCGCTGGCCTACCGCGAAGGCTACCTGACCCAGGTGCCGGGCAACGACGGCAACTCCGTCCACGGCACCAACGAGACGACCAACTTCGACATGCAGGCCTCCTACAACATCACCGAGAAGCTGAAGATCAGCATCGAGGGCATCAACCTGACCGACGAGTTCAACGACCAGTACGTCGACGACAGCAACCGCCTGAACGTGCGCAGCCACAGCGGCCGCCAGTTCTTCTTCGGCGTTCGCTACAGCTTCTAAGCGGGCCCATCCCCTTTTCCCGCGCTTGGCGCCGTCCCTCGCGGGGCGGCGCCTTTTTTTGTGTCCGGGGCAGGGGCCGGCGGGGGTGACCCGATCCGAGGCTCACGGAATCTCAACGCATTGCCCGCCATTAAGGAAGCCGATTCTGAGGGAACCCATGCGGGCCATCATCTGCGGAATAGTTGCGTTGCTGCTGATGGCCGGGACTCCCGTCCTCGCCCGGCAGGCCATGACCCCGGCCCAGCTGGCCTCGGCCATCGAAGGCCGGGCGGTGTCGTCCAGCTTCGCCGACCTGCGCCGGTTCGGCGACGCGGCCATGCTGGGCAAGGACCGCGAGGCCCTGCGGCGGCTCAACTATGTGGCCACGGTGTTCCGCAACCAGTCGGAATACGACCTGTTCAGCCACTACAACGACGCCATGTCGGACCAGGCCAGGGTCCAGGGCGACGACCGTTATCTGACCATCGCCGACCTCAACCGCGTCGCCGGCCGCATGAGCCAGGGCGACCCGGCCGCCGTCGCCGAGTTGGAGTCCCGTCAGACCGCCAGCGACGACTGGTACGTCCGCGCCCATGCCCAGACCCTCTGGGCGACGGTGCTGATCAATCGCCAGCAGACCGGGGCGGCCCTCAAGCTGCTGTATGAAACCGAACTTCTGATCGACCAGAAGGACGCCGACGCCCGGTACGCCGAATCGGAGATCTGGGAGACCATCGGCATCGCCCTGATGGGCCTGAACGACCTCGACGGCAGCGCCCGGGCCTTCCAGCGCTCGCAGTTCGAATTCGCCGACGCGACCTGGCCCCGGCCCGACTTCGACGCCGTCTACAATCTGGGCGACCTCGCCATCCGGCTCGGCGACGAGGCCCAGGCCCGCAAGCTGGTGGCCGTCCACCACGACCTCACGGTCAAGTCGGGCCTCGGCAACCTCAAGGCCTGGGACGCCTATCTCTGCGGCATGTACGCCGAGGCCTTCGCCGGCCCGGCCCAGGTGCTCGAATGCACCGGCGGCCTGAGCCAGCCGATCGAGAGCACCGGCCTGCTGGCCCCCCGCCTGCTGCCCATGCGGGCCATCGCCAGCGCCCGTTCCGGCAAGCCGGCGACGGCGGCCCGCGACCTTGAAACCCTGCGCGCGCTGAAGGCCTCCAAACGCTTCGACTCGGCCGCCTTCAAGCGGCTGCCGCAGATCGAGGCCGAACTGCTGCTGGCCAGGGGCGACGGCGCCGCCGCCTTCGCCCTGTTCCGCCAGTACGAGCGGGCCCAGCGCTTCCAGACCTCGCAGGACATCTATGGCGGCGTGCGCCAGATCACCGGCTCGCTGGAAACCCAGCTGATCAGCGCCCGCAAGGAAACCCAGCTCAAGGAAGCCGCCGTCCGCGCCCAGGGCTGGGTGATCGCGCTCGGCGTATTGCTGACGCTCGGCGCCAGTCTGGCCGCCGTCCTGCTGTTCCGGGGCGGTCGCCGCCTCAAGGCGGCCCGCAGCCAGGCCGACGCCGCCAGCACCGCCAAGAGCGCCTTCCTGGCGACCATGAGCCACGAGATCCGCACGCCGCTGAACGGCGTGCTGGGCATGGCCCAGGCCATGGCCGCCGACGAGCTGACACCCGTGCAGCGCCAGCGGCTCGACGTGGTCCGCCAGTCCGGCG
>JAQGIK010000042.1 GCA_028291265.1 Caulobacter sp.
AGGACCGCACCCTGCAGTACGCCGGCCTCAGCAAGGACGACGAGCCGCGCGCGCTCTCCGTGCCGCGCGGCGGCGACGACTGGGTGGTGCAGGCGGGGGCCTTCGCCGAGCGCGACAACGCCGAGAAGGCCGTCAATTCCCTGCGCGATGTCGGGCGGGCCAGGATCGTGCCGCTCAAGCGCGACGGCCGCACCCTCTACCGGGTGGTCATCGAATCGGGGCGCGATATCCAGGGCGCCGGACGGCTCCGTGACCAGGTGGCGCAACTGGGCTTTCCCGACGCGAAGTTGATCGCCGACCGCTAGACAGGACGGCCGGTTCAGCCGATGGGTTGAGCCCATGTCCAAGGGATTCTTCATCACCTTCGAAGGCGGCGAGGGCGCCGGCAAATCGACCCAGATCCGGCGTCTGGCCGAAAGACTCAGAGCGCTCGACCACGAGGTGGTGCTGACCCGCGAGCCCGGCGGCTCGCCCGGCGCCGAGGCCATTCGCGACATCGTCCTCAACGGCCCGCCCGAGCGCTGGTCGGCGGTCACCGAGACCCTGCTGATGTACGCCTCGCGCCGCGACCACATCGAGCGGGTCATCCGCCCGGCCCTGGAGGCCGGCAAGGTGGTGCTCTGTGACCGCTTCGCCGACTCCACCCGCGCCTACCAGGGGGCCGGCGGCCAGGTCGACACCCGGCTGATCGACACCCTGGAAGAGACCGTCCTCGAGGGCGTCCATCCCGACCTCACCCTGATCCTCGACCTGCCGGTGACCGAGGGTCTGTCCCGCGCCTTGAGCCGCGGCGGCGGCGAGGACCGCTTCGAGGCCAAGGGCGCCGCCTTCCACGAACGCCTGCGCCAGGCCTTCCTCGACATCGCCCGCAAGGAACCGGAGCGCTGCGTCGTGCTGCCGGCCGACCGCGCCCCCGAGGCCGTCGAGGCCGACATCCGCGCCGCCGTGGAGCCGCGCCTGGAGCGGGTGCATGGCTGAGGGCCTGCGCCACCCCCGCGACACCCGCCGCCTGCTTGGCCAGGAGGCCCAGGAAGCGGCCTTCGTCTCGGCCCTCGACAGCGGCCGGCTGCACCACGCCTGGCTGCTGACCGGCCCCGAAGGCGTCGGCAAGGCCAGCTTCGCCTACCAGGCCGCCCGCAGGTTGCTGGGCGCGCCGCATGACGGGGCAGGGGGCCCGCTGTCCTCCAGTCCGGACAGCACAGCCAGCCGATTGATGGCCGCCAAAAGCCATCCCGACTTCATGGTGCTGGAGCGGATGGGCGAGGACGGCAAGCCGCGCAAGGTGATCCCGGTCGACGAGGCCCGCCAGCTGCCGGAGTTCTTCTCCAAGTCGCCGGCCCAGTCGCCCTATCGCGTGGCCATCATCGACGCCGCCGACGACCTCAACGTCAACGCCGCCAACGCCATCCTCAAGACCCTGGAGGAGCCGCCGCCGCGCGGCGTGCTGTTCCTGGTTAGCCACGCGCCGGGGCGCCTGCTGCCGACCATCCGCTCGCGCTGCCGCACCCTGGCCTTCCGCACCCCCGACACCGACACGGCCGAGACCATTGTCCGCGAGCAGTCCGGCCTCGACGGCTACGACACCGCCCGCCTGGTCAAGATGGCCGGCGGTTCTCCCGGCATGGCCCTGAAGATGGCCGACCTCGGCGTCCTGGCCATGGACGACACTGCCCACGAACTGCTCAACCATCTGAAACACCCCGATCCCGCGCCGCTGCTGGCCATGGCCGACAGTTTCCGCGGCGCCGAGGGGGCCGAGCGCTTCCAGATGCTGTTCGAACGGCTCAGCGACCGGGTGCGCATCATGGCCGTCGAGCAGGCGATGAGCGGGCAGGGCGACGATCTCGACCGCTGGGCCGACGTCTGGGAGGTGCTGGAGCGCCTGCCGCGCGAGGCCGAAGCCCTCAACCTCGACCGCGCCGACAGCTTCTGGACGGCCGTTCGCGCCCTGCGAGCCGCCGCCGCCTGATGCTCATCGACAGCCACGTCAACCTGCACGCCGCCCAGTTCGCCGACGACCAGGCCGACGTCATCGACCGCGCCCGCGCCGCCGGCGTCGGGATGATGGTGACCATCTGCGACAAGGTCAGCAGCTTCGAGGCCGTCCACGCCATCGCCATGGCCCATGACGACATCTGGGCCACCGTCGGAACCCACCCGCACGAAGCCCAGGAAAATCCGTCGCTTACGGCCGACGAGCTGATCGCCCTGGCCCAGCGGCCGAAAGTCATCGGCATCGGCGAATGCGGCCTGGACTTCCACTACGACCTCAGCCCGCGCGAGGTGCAGGCCGCCGTCTTCCGCCAGCACGCCATCGCCGCCCGCGAGACCGGCCTGCCGCTGGTCGTCCACACCCGCGAGGCCGACCAGGCCATGGGCGACATCCTCGAAGCGGAATACGCCGCCGGCCCGTTCAAGCTCCTGATGCACTGCTACACCAGCGGCCCGGAGCTGGCCCGGCGGGTGGCGGCGCTCGGCGCCTGGTTCTCCGTCTCCGGCATCGCCACCTTCAAGGCGGCCCAGGAGGTGCGCGACATCATCGCCGGCATCATGCCGGCCGACCGCATCATCCTCGAGACCGACTGCCCGTATCTGGCCCCCGTGCCGATGCGGGGCCGCCGCAACGAGCCGGCCTATCTGCCTCATATCCTTGAGAAACTGGCCGAGATCCGCGGCTGGACCCGTGACGAGGCCGAGCAACGCACCGAGGACGCCTTCTTCGCCCTGTTCGCCCGGATTCCACGGCCAGAGGTTCTGGCGTGACCCTGCGCGTGACGATCCTGGGCTGCGGCAGCTCCGGCGGCGTGCCGCGCGCCGACGGCAACTGGGGCGTCTGCGACCCCGCCGAGCCGAAGAACCGCCGCGGCCGCTGCTCCCTCCTCCTGGAACGACTGGGGCAGGGGGCTCCGACCACCGTCGTGGTCGATACCTCACCGGACTTCCGAGAACAGGCAATTGCCACAAAGATACAACGGCTTGATGGCATTCTCTTTACCCACGACCACGCCGACCAGACCCACGGCCTGGACGACATCCGCGCCTTCGCCCTGAACCAGCGCGCCCGCATCCCGACCTGGATGGACGAGACCACCTGGCGGCGGCTGGAAGCCCGCTTCGGCTACATCTTCCATAGCACCGGCGGCTATCCGGCCATCAGCGAGCTGAAGCGGATGCCGGGCCTGGGGGTGCGGTTCGAGGTCGACGGTCCGGCGGGACCCATTCCGGTTGTGGCCTTCGATCAGGAACACGGCGAGATCCGCTCGCTGGGTTTCCGTTTCGGATCAGTGGCTTACTCGCCGGACGTCAACGGCCTGCCGGAGGAAGCCTTCGCGGCCCTGGCCGGCGTGGATACCTGGATCGTCGATGCGCTGCGCTACACATGGCATCCGACCCACGCCAACCTCGAACAGACCCTCGGCTGGATCGAACGGGTCCAACCGCGCCGGGCCATCCTGACCAACATGCACATCGATATGGATTTCAATCGCCTGGCCGCCGAACTGCCGCCCGGCGTCGAGCCGGCCTACGACGGCCTCAGCCTGGACCTTCCGTTGTGACCCAGTACGTCATCGCCCAGATCGTCATCACCGACCGCGAAGCCTACGGCCGCTACCAGGCCGGGTTCATGCCGATCCTTGTCCAGTACGGCGGACGGCTGCTGGCCGCCGAGGAAGCGCCGCGCGTCGTCGAGGGCGACTGGGCGTTCCAGAAGGTCATCCTGCTGGCCTTCGAGGACGACGAAGCCGTTCGGAAATGGTCCGAGAGCGCTGAATACAAACGTATTTCTGAGGATCGCACCCTCGGGACCCATGGCGTGGGCATAAGCGTTCGCGGCCTCTGAGCCATATAATATTTCCGATAATATATCTTAGGCGCAAGCCGGCGCTTGGAATTCCGCTCCATCGCCTCGAATGCCGCGAGCACCTCCGGCGTGGGAGCCATGCCCAGTTCAATGCTCTCGTTGGCTTTCGCGAACACCATAACACGCATCGTCTGTCTCCTGGTTCGAGCCGACCCCTTTGGCGTCTCATAGGGGCGACGAACGAGCGGCCCGGAAATCGACACCGTCCTCGAATTCTTTCTCGGCGAAAGATTAGGTCCGGCCGGGCATGTGGAACAGCAGCAACCCCGGACGATCCAGCGGCAGCTGGGCGACGACCTTTCCCGCCGGATCGAGCACCGCCGTCGGGCCCCAGGCGATCCGCCCGTCTCGCTCGCCGGTGACGTCGGCCGAGACCAGCCACAGGCCCGTTTCGCGACAGCGCTCGCCGCGAATGCGGTTGTGGGCGTCTTTCCAGACCTGCGCCGCCTCGCGCCGCATCATGTTGTTGGCCGGGCAGACGATCAGCGATGCCCCCTGCTCCGCCACCCGGCGCGCGGCTTGCGGGAAGTTGGTGTCGTTGCAGATGTTGATCCCGAACCGCAGGCCGTCGACCTCGAAGACCGGACAGTCCGTTCCGGCTTCGAACAGGCGCTCGCCGTCGAGAAGATGCGCCTTGCGATAGCGGCCGACGACCTTGCCCCGATGGACCACTGCAGCGGTGTTGAACAGCCGCCGGCCATCCGCCTCGATCAGCCCGATCACGATCATGGCGTCGGGCCGGGCGAGCCGGTCCAGCACGGCGGCAAAGGCTGGCGACGCCAGATCCAGGGCGTTTGTCCGCGCCGCCGGCTCGTCTGTCGGGTAGCCCTGCAGGAAGCCCTCCGGGAAAACCATCAGGGCCGCGCCTTCGGCGTCGGCCTGAGCCACGGCGGCCTCGGCCCAGGTCAAACCCGCCGGCAGGTCCTGGCGAAACTCGGGCGTCTGGGCCGCGGCGATCCGCACGGTTCTCAACGGGTGGTCCATGCAGGCCAACCTAGGTCCGAATCGACCGCTCACCACCCTGCCCCGGTCCGAAGTCCCAGACGGCTTGCGCTTCCGCGAACCTGAGCTAAATTGAATTCAATTCAACTTCGGACTCCGCCATGACGCCTGTCAAGATCGGCGCCCCCGAACGCCTGGTCCGCGCCGCCCAGGAAGAGCTGATCCACGGCCATGGCCTGCTGGAAATGCAGGCGGTCGCCCGGCGGGCCAAGGCCTCGGTCGGGTTGGCCTACCACCACTTCGGATCGAAGGCCGGGCTGATCGCCGCGGTGGTCGAGGCCTTCTACAACCAGCTCGAAGACGTCGCCTTCAGCCCCTCCAAGCTGGTCTCGCCCGACTGGGCCGGCCGCGAGAAGGAGCGGATCGCCGCCTACATCGCCTTCCATTACGGCCATCCGTTCGCGCCGCTCGTCGTCGGCCCCCTGAGCCGCGCCGCCGAGGTCCTCGATGTCGAACAGGCCTTCACCAAACGGCAGCTGACGGCCGGGGCCTACAATCTGCGCGCCGGCCAGCGGGATGGCGTCATTCCGGCCGATCTCGACCCGCGCCTGACCATCGCCCTGCTGATCGGCGGCATCCGCCAGGCCCTGATCGGGGCGCTGACCAGCGGCCATCGCCCCGACCCGGACGAGCTGACCGACAAGATCTGGCTCTTCGTCTCCGGCGCCCTGCGCCTGCCGACGGCTCAAGCCCACAAAACCAGCGCCGCCTGACAAAGATCAGGCCCATCTCAGGAAGGACCCGCCGTGGCCGATCCGCACGAGTTTCACACGCCCAAGTCCCATTACAGCAAGGCCGACCTGCTGCTCTCCGGCCATGGCGGCTATTTCGGTCCCGGCAACGCCCAGCTCCCGGCTCCGCCGATGCTGATGATGGACCGCATCACCGAGGTCAGGCTCGACGGCGGCGAATTCGGCAAGGGGCTCATCGTCGCCGAGCTGGATATCAGCCCGGACCTCTGGTTCTTCGACTGCCATTTTCCCGGCGATCCGGTCATGCCCGGTTGCCTGGGCCTGGACGCCATGTGGCAGATCCTCGGCTACTGGCTGGGCTGGTCGGGCTCGCCGGGCAAGGGACGCGCCCTCGGCGTCGGCGAGGTGCGGTTTCGCGGCGATATCACCCCGGCCACCAAGCGGGTGCGCTACGAGGTCAGCATCCGTCAGGCGCGGCGCGGCCAGCTGGCGCTTGGCGTGGCCAGCGGCCGGCTGTTCGCCGACGACGTCTGCGTCTATGTCGCCACCGATCTGAGGGTCGGCATGATCCGGCCTACTTCAGTTTGATCGTCGCGCCCTTGGGGGCGATCGTGAACTGAAGGCCGGCGCGGGTGGTGGTGAACTTGATGTGCACACCCTTGTCGTTCTTCATAGCGTTGGCGCTGCCGCCCCCGGCCACGGTGGCGCCAAGCTCGGCCGAGGCATAGGCGCCTTCGATGTCGGCAAGGCTCTTGAGGCCGTAGACCTCGCCGCTGGCGCTGTACTTGCTGGCTCCGATGTCGGCCACCGACAGGCCGGTGATCTTCAGCGGATAGGTCTGGCCCTGATAGGTCAGGGTTCCGGAGCCCCAGCTGTAGCCGACGCCCGCGGCGACCGCGCCGCCGGAGAACTCGATGGTCGCGTCGGGAGGCCCGTCCTGCGCGAGCGCCCCGCCCGCCAGGCCGGCGAGGATCGTGCCGCAGGCCATTCCGATCATGGCGCGGCGGGCGAAGGAAAAGGGGTGTCTGCGCATGGTGAGTTCCTCGTTGAGACAGCGATGCTGTCTGTCCTCGCCCCCCGGGCGCCTCCTACCGGGTGAATTCCCCACAACGCGCGAGGCCGCTCCGCGATCCGATCGGCTGGCGATTTTCCCCTATCCGGCCTTCACCACGCCCTTCTCGAACCGATGCGCGGCCTGCCACGGGTCCCTGGCGACCTCACCCACCACGACTGCATCCGGGTGCGCATGCCCAGCGGCGTGCTGCTGCCTTGGGAGTTCGAGCGCCGGGGCGAGGAGGTCCGCATCGAGCCCAAGGGCCGGCTCGTCGTCGGCGGGCCGATGCTGGCGGTGCAGGCCGCCGCCGCCGGGGTCGGCGTCGCCTATGTCATCGAGCGCTCGATCACCGACGAACTGACCAGCGGCCAGCTGGTTCGGGTCCTCGCCGACTGGACCCTGCCCTTCCCGGGTGTCTGCCTCTACTACCCGAAGCAGCGGCTGCATTCGGCCGGGTTGGCGGCCTTTATCGCCCATATGCGGGCGATCAAGCGGGCCTGACTACTTTTTCTCGACGTCGTAGCGGACGATGACCGGCGCCGGGCAGCCGTAAATCCGACGGTTGACCGCCCGCTCCATACGGGCCGGGGGCGCGTCGGTCAGACGCATCGGACCAGTGGGTTGGCCCCGCTGGACCGCCTGCTGGGCTTGATACTGACAGTGGGCCTGGAACTCCGCTATCTGTTTGGCGCGAGCCTGTTTGTCGGTTTCCGTCGGCGCGGCCGCGAAGGCGGGAGCGGCGATAGCGGCAATGGCGACAGCGATCAGCAGACGTCTCATGGCGTGACTCCCTTGGCCGTACTCCACCACAGGATGATCTAGTTATACCCGGGTGGAAACCGGAAACCGCCGAAGGCCTGTTCGATCAGCCGGGCGAAATGGATGGTGGTGCGGTCCTCGAAGGCGGCGCCGATGATCTGCACGCCGAGCGGCATGCCGTCGGCGGAGAGGCCGATCGGCGCGGCGGTGGCCGGCAGGTTGGTCAGGGTGGCGATGCCGGGCCAGGCCAGCTGGTCGAAATAGGGCGTTTCCTGGTTGTCGATCAGGTGGGTGCGCTCGTCCTGCGGCCGGGCGTCGTGCGGATAGGCGGTGCGGCCGTAGGTCGGGGCCAGGATGACGTCGAACTCCTCGAACAATGTCGCGAAGGCGCGGCGCGCGACGAGCTGGCCGTCCTGCATGTCCATCCAGGCGTGGGCTGACAGCGCGGCCGGACTGGGCGAGCCGCGGCTCAGCACAGCGTTCAGCATGCCCCCGTAGAGGTGGTGGAGGCCGGCGAGGTCCGGCAACAGGGCGCTCTCGCGGGCCACACGGGCCCCTGCCCGCTCCAGCTTGCCGGCCAGGGCGTCGATGGCGCCGCGGACCTCGTGGTCGGTGGCGGCCAGCGGGTGGCTGTCGATGACCAGCACCCGGTAGTCGGCCAGGGTCGCGCCGCGCGCCGGCGGCAGGTCGACGCGGTAGCCCTTGGCGAGGTCCTCGGTCGGCCCGGCGATGACGCCGAGCACCAGATCCAGGTCGTCGGCCGTCCGGGCCAGCGGACCGACCACCGCCAGCGGCACGGCCGGACCGTCGACGCCGGGCGGCTGGTGGCCGCGGCTGGGAACCAGCTCCCAGGTCGGCTTGTGGCCATAGAGGCCGCAGAAAGCGGCCGGCACGCGGATCGAGCCGCCGATGTCCGAGCCGAGCTCGATCGGGCTCATCCCCGAGGCCACGGCCGCCGCCGCCCCGCCGGACGAGCCGCCGGGCGTGCGCTCGAGGTTCCAGGGGTTCTGGCTGCGGCCGTAAATGGGATTGTCCGACTGCCAGTCGGCCAGGAAGGGCGGCACGTTGGTCTTGCCGAGGATGATGGCCCCGGCGGCCTTGAGCCGCTGGACGGCCACCGCGTCGGTCGTCGCCGTCCAGTGGCCGAACAGCTCGACGCCCCAACTGGTGCGCAGGCCGGCGACGTTGTTGCTTTCCTTGACCGTCATCGGCACGCCGAGCAGCGGCCCGGTCTGTCCCCTGGCGATGGCCGTGTCGGCGGCCATGGCGGCGTCGCGGGCCCGGTCGAAGTCGCGGACGACCACGGCGTTGAGCGGCGGATCGCGCTCCTCGATGCGGGCGATAGCCGCCTCGGTCAGTTCCATGGCTCCGATCCGGCGGGCGGCCAGGTCGGCGGCGAGGTCGGTGGCGGACTTGTCGAGGGGATGGGTCATGGGGTCAGGATAGCGAACACGGTTCGCACCGCGCCAGCCCCATCCGGCGTCCGGACAAGCGAACGCCCACGACGGTCAACCGCCGTGGGCGTCTTTAGCCTTGAAAGGCCGATACGCTTAGAGCGCGTCCTTCAGGGCCTTGGCGGCCTGGAAGGAAACCTTCTTGCTGGCGGCGATTTGGATCGTCGCGCCAGTCGAGGGGTTGCGGCCGGTGCGGGCCGGTTTGTTCTGCACCTTGAACTTGCCGAAGCCGGGGATCGAAACTTCCTCACCCTTCACAGCGGCATCGCGGATCGCGGCGAAGACGCCGTCGACGACGGCCTTGGCCTGAGCCTTGGTCAGCTTGTCGTCCTTCGACGCCACGGCGTCGATGATGTCAGCGGTATTCAATGGAATCTCTCCGTAAATCAGAATCAGCCCCAGACCCTGCCAAGGCATTGCAGCACTGTCACTAGGCAACAGCAGGCTGGCGGTTCCGTAGCGATACGTTATCTTCCTGTCGAGGGCGCGAATTGATGAGGAATGACCCATGCATATCGTGACTCTGGCCGCCATGGCGGCGCTTGCCGCAGCCGCTCCGGCCTTCGCCGCCGAGCCGGAAGTGACCGTCACCTATGGTCCCCAGCTCGAGAAGAAGATCGACGAATACGGGGTCCGCGATGTCGATCGCCTGGCCGAGGACCTGCGTCAATCGGTGATCAAGGAGGCGGCCGGCAACCCCGCCCTCGACGGCGCCCGCATTGATCTGGTGCTGGAGGATGCCGTCCCTAACCGCCCGACTTTCCAGCAGATGTCGGACAAGCCCGGCCTTTCCTACGAAAGTTTCGGCATCGGCGGCGCCTCGATCAGCGGCCGCGTCATCCGGGCCGACGGGGCCAGCCGCCCGGTCAGCTACCGCTGGTACGAAAGCGACATCCGCTGGGCCTGGCCGGCCGGCACCTGGCACGACGCCGAGCAGACCTTCGACCGCTTCGCGCGCAGCCTGGCCCGCGACCGGGACCTGTAGTCCGGGCCCTGCTCAATTTGGCGTGACATCGTGTCCGCCAATTCACTTGCCAGAGCCCGGCGAAGCGGATGACATCGTCTGAACGGCGATAACATAAGCGTCGACTTCCAATTAGTGAGGCAGCATGGCCGAAGGCCGACGTTCCGCATTGACCCTGGCCGCCTTCGCCGGGCCCTGTATTCCGCTGGCGGCGTTCGGCCTGCCGCTGGTCATCACCCTCCCCCACTTCTACGCCAGCACCCTGAAATTGAGCCTCGGCGCGGTCGGCCTGGCCTTCATCCTGGTGCGGCTGGTCGACATCATGTTCGACCCGATCTTCGGCACCGTGCTGGACCGCACCCGCTGGAAATTCGGCCGCTTCAAGGGCTGGATGGCCGTCTCGGCCCCGATCCTGATGGTCGCCATCTGGATGCTGTTCATGGCCAAGCCGGGGGTCGGCATCGGCTATCTGTGGTTCTGGCTGCTGGTCGTCTATTTCGGCTATTCGATCGCCGTGCTGTCGCACACCGCCTGGGCGGCGACCCTGTCCAAGCAGTATCACGAGCGCTCGCGGATCTACGCCTTCTGGCAGGGCGGCAACGTGCTGGGGATGATCTCCATCCTTGGCCTGCCGCTGATCCTCGGCCTGCTGGCCGTGATCAACGCGCGCCATGAGACCGAGGTGGTCTCGGCACAGGGCTGGTTCGTGGTCCTGCTGCTGCCGATCACCATCGCCGTGGCGATCTGGCGGGTGCCCGAGCCCGCCCCCCAGGAAACCACCCACGCCGAACGGGCCACGCTCGGCGACTATTTCCGCCTCCTGCAGCGGCCGACGGTGATCCGTATTCTGGCCGCCGACCTGTTGACGGGCCTGGCGCCCGGCGTCGCCGGCACCCTCTACTTCTGGTTCTTCATGGTGACCAAGAAGTTCAGCGGCCAGGAATCCCTGGCCCTGCTGATGATCTACTTCCTGTCGGCCATTTTCGGCGGTTTCATCTGGACGCGGCTGGCCAAGAAGACCGGCAAGGCCAAGGCCCTGATCGTCGCCTGCGTGGTCTATGCTGTGGTGCAGTTCGGCGTCGTCACCCTGCCGGCCGGCAACTTCCTGCTGGCCATCCCCTTCCTGATCGCGGCGGGCATCCCCTACTCGGCCGGCGCCCTGCTGCTGCGCTCGATGATGGCCGACTACGGCGACGAGGAGCGGCTGGTCTCGGGCCGTGACCGCACCGGCCTGCTCTTCGCCATCCTGACCGGCACGGTGAAGGTCGGCGGCGCCCTGGCGGTGACCAGCACGCTGGCCTTGGCCGGCCTCGGCTTCAACGCCGGCAACCCGGCGCTCAGCACGCCGCTGTCGCTGCAGGGGCTGATGGCCATGTACGCCGTGGTCCCGGGCGTCATCGGCCTGCTCGCCGCGGCCTGCATGATCGGCTATCCCCTCAGCGAGGAACGCCACGCCGAGATTCTCCGCCAGCTGGAGGAGCGCGACGGGGCTATCCCGCCTCCGCAGCCCGAAGACCTGGTCGCCATAGCCCCCGATGTCCTCCCCCGCCCCGCCGAGTGAGCCCAAGCCCATAGACCGCCTGCTGGCGATCATGGCCGCCCTGCGGACCCCGGAGACGGGGTGCGCCTGGGATCTGGAGCAGAGCTTCGCCACCATCGCCCCCTACACGGTGGAGGAGGCCTATGAGGTCGCCGACGCCATCGAGCGCGGCGACTTAACGGATCTCAAGGAAGAGCTCGGCGACCTGCTGTTCCAGGTCGTCTTCCACAGCCGCATGGCCGAAGAGGAAGGCGCCTTCGGCTTCGACGACGTGGCGGGCGCCATCGTCGACAAGATGGTCCGCCGCCATCCGCATGTGTTCGGCGACGCCGGCGAGCGGTCCGCCGGCGAACAGGTGCAGGCCTGGGAGGTGATGAAGGCCGGCGAGCGGGCCGCCAGGACCAGGACCGGCGTGCTGGCCGACGTGCCCGCCGGCCTGCCCGGCCTGACCCGGGCGGTGAAGCTGACCAAGCGGGCGGCCCGCGTCGGCTTCGACTGGCCGTCGCCCGCCGAGGTGATCGCCAAGCTGCACGAGGAGCTCGACGAGCTGCAGGTCGAGATCGAGGCCGGCAACCGGGAGAAGATGCGCCAGGAGATGGGCGACCTGCTGTTCGTCGTCGCCAACCTGGCCCGCAAGCTGGACATCGAGCCGGAAGACGCCATCCGCGCCACCAACGCCAAGTTCGCCCGCCGCTTCGCCTTCATCGAGGCCCGGCTGGCCGAGGACGGCCGCACGCCGGACCAGTCGGACCTGGCCGAGATGGACGGCCTGTGGAACGACGCCAAGGCGGCCGAGAAGGCCTAGTCCTTGCCGTACTTCAACTCCATGCCCTGCTTGAGGGAGGCCATCCGGAACGCGAACCGCACCTTGCGTCCGACCGGCGACTGACCCTTTGAGTCGACGCTGGCCGCCTGGTAGTGCTTGGCCATGGCGATCAGGAAGCCGCCGTAGCGCCCCTCCGGGGTTTCACGAACGACCACGCAGTTGGTCGGCCGCCGGTTCTTTCCCAGCACGCAGTTGATTTCGCCGTCGCCGCCGCTGTCCACCGCATGGTCGTCGGCCAGGCGGAACAGGACCAACAGGTTCGGTCGGTCGGTCCATTTCAGGCGCCCGGAGTCCGCATCAATCGGTTCGGGCCTGGGCAGTCTGGTGTTCACCGGGCGCGGCGGATCGCCCGCCATGGCGACCGTGGGCAAGGCCAGCGCCAGCAGGATCGCCAGGCCCGTCATCTTCCGTTGCATCATGTTCCCCCACGCCAATGGCGCTCATCCTGCCCGTGGTCCGCAGGCCGCACAAGCCGGCTGTGGCGCCGCCCGAGGGCGTGCCGAATGCGAAGCAAGCCCCGCCGTTCCCTCTGTGTTCCACGTGAAACAACTGGCATAGTATGTTGTTTTTACGTCGGATTAAGCCGCGATTGAATGGGTGGTGGCGTGGCGGTTTAGACGGGATTTCACCGGGCCAGCGTCGGGGTTGTATGGGTGGTCATGACGGGGAAAGGGCGGTCAGGGCGAAGAGGGCGCCTTCGGTGTCAGAGAGGCGCCAGCCGCGATAGCGGAACACCCTGCCCTGTCTGAAATCGGTCGCCACCCGGAGGCGCAGTTTTTCCAGGGTCGCCGATGACCAGCCGTCAGGCGCGAGACGCCTGGCGAGGGCGGCGGCGTCGAGGCCGGGATGATCGGCCAGCCAGGCCTGGCCGATGCGGAGGGCGCCCGGCGGGACAGATCCGGCCCACAGCGGGCTCGGGTCGGCCGCGCGGGCCAGACCCGGCGCCATGGCGCCAAGGGCGGCCAGGGCGGCCAGCAGGTCTCGGCGGGCGATCGCGGTCATCGGGCGGCTCCCAGCTGGGGCTTGAGGTGGTCGGACATCCGCACGGCCAGGGCCAGGAGGGTCAGGGTCGGGTTGGCGATGCCGGAGGTCGGGAACACCGAGCTGCCGGCGATGTGCAGGTTGTCCAGGCCATGGACCCGGCCGTCGGGGTCGACGACGCCTTGCCGCGGATCGGCGTGCATCCGCGTCGTGCCCATGTGGTGCCGCGAGGCGCTGGAGAGGGCGATGAGCTCCTCGCGCTCGGCGGGCCAGCAGAACCGGCCCTTGGCGGCGGCGCCCAGCGTGTCGCCGAAGTGGGCGGCTGTGCGCTCGAGGCCGTCGAGGTCGGCGGCCGAATAGGTCCAGTCGAGCTTCACCCGGGGCATGCCCAGCGCATCGCGCTCCGGGGCCAGGGTGATGCGGCTGTCGGGGTTGGGGAAGTGCTCGGCCATCAGGAAGCAGCCGGCCAGCACCGCGGGGGCGCCGTCGAGCCTCTGCGCCAACTGGCCGACGGCCACCGTCTCCTCGCCCCTGGCCCCGACCTTCGGGCCGGGCGGGGCGCTGGGGTAGAGGGTGACGGTGAAGTTGCCGGCCGCCAGCCGCTGTTGCCCGGGCAGGGCCGAGGCGATCACCGAATGGGCTCCGCGCCGGTCGGGGTTGAGATAGCGGCCCATCGGCTTGCCGGCGGTGAGATAGAGGGCCGAGCCCTCGACCTGCGCCGTCTCGTCGACCGAATAGGTCACATGGCCCTGGAAGAAGCGGCCGACCAGGTCGTGCCGGTTGCCGACGCCCTCGGGCCGGACGTCGTTGGAGGCCAGCAGCAGCCGGGCGTTCTCGATGCCGCCGGCGGCGAGGATGTAGCGGCCGGCGCGGGCGGTGTGGCGCGGTCCGTCCAGGCAGGCGATGTCCACCTGTTCGACCCGGTCCCCGGCCTTCGACAGGCCGATCCGGGTGACGTTGGCGTGCAGATAGACGGCGATGTTGGGGACGTCCGCGAAGGCGGTGCGGAACCGCTCGAAGGCCGCTTCGTCGACGCCGCCGGAGTATTTGGTGAAGACCACGGGCGCGGCGATGAAATCGGCGCCGATCTCCAGCATCGGACGGTCCGGATCCTTGGCGTCGGTCCCGTCGAAGCGCGGAATCTCCAGCAGGTCGCAGGCCCGGTCGTAGAAGGGCTGCAGGTCCTGGCGCGACATCGGCCAGCCGCTGTGCGGGATCCAGTCGCGCTTTGCGAAGTCGGCGGCGTCCAGCGGCCGGCACTTGCCGCCCCAGACCATGCCCGAGCCGCCCAGCACCCGGGCCCGGGAATTCCTCGGATAGTCGTCGAGCGGACGGTCGGCATTGTCCGGCGCGTGCACGGTGGCGCCGGCGCCGTCATAGAGGTCCTGGGCGGCGTCGTTGAGATCGCGGCCGCCGCCTTCGAGGATGGCGACCTTGACGGTCCCCCCGGCGAACTGGCGGGCGATGGTGATGCCGGCCATGCCGCCGCCGATGATGATCAGGTCGGCCTCGATGCGGCTGTCGGCAGGCAAGGTTCGGGCGTCGATGAAAGCCATGTCTTTCCTAGTGGGGAGATCGGGAATGGGAAGCGTTGGGGTGGCGGAAGCGGCGCTAGCCGGCAGCGCCTCTGGACAGCAGGTAGGCGATCATCGCGTCACGCTTGAACCGCCTCGCCTCGCTGAGCGGCGAGCGGATCTCCTCCGACTGGGGTCGGACGCGGCCGGCCTTGACCGCCAGGTTCACGTCGGCGCCCTGATCGACCAGGTAGCCGGCGACATCGACGGCGCCGCTGCGGGCCGCGTTGATCAGCGGCGTCTCGTCGTTCATCACGAAAGCATCGACCTCGGCCCCTGCCCCGACCAGGCGTTTGACGATGTCGTACTGACCGCCGGCCGCCGCGACGATGAGCGGATTGCCATCGCCATTGAGCGCCAGGTTGGGATCGGCGCCGGCGGCGAGCAGCAGGTCGACGAGATCGATACGCCCCTGGCGGGCGGCTTCGATCAGCGGCGTGCCGTCGCCGGGCAGCTTCTGGTTCACATTGGCCTTCCGGGCGATCAGGGCCTGGACGGCAGCCGTATCGCCGGCCCGCACAGCGTTGAACAGGGCGCGGCCGTCGGCTTTCTGGCCGGCGGTCAGGCTGGGCGGGTCGGGGGCCCGGGGCGGCTGGGCGGCCCAGGCGGCGACAGCGAGGCTCAGGGTGGCCGTGGCGACGGCGGCGGCGCCGGTCCAGCGGCGGACGGGGCCGTGGGAAACGCTCTTCAGCATGCCGATACGCTCCTTCAGATGGTTGACCCCGGCCGGTGGCCAGCGGCAGCCGAGCGGCAGGGCCTGCGGGGCCAGTTGGGTGCGAAGCATGACCTCGCCATAGCGGCGGCGCTCGTTGGGGAAGCGGGCGATGACGGCGGCGTCACAGGCGATTTCCTGGTCGATGCGCAGCCGCGACACGGCCAGGTGGACCAGCGGATTGCACCACAGCAGGCCCTGCAGCAGCGCCGCCAGGGCGTTGACCTGGGCGTCGCCCGAGGCCAGGTGGTTGCGCTCGTGGGCCAGGATCACTCGGCGCTCGTCGGCGTCGAACTGCTCGGTGAAATCGGCCGGCACGACGATGCGCGGAAACAGCGCCCCGACCACGGCCGGTCCGACTCCGGGCCGCTCGGCCAGCCACAGGCCATGCTCCCTGACCCGGCGAAGACGGCCCAGGGCGGCGACGAACCGCGCCTGGCGTCCGGCCAGCAGCAGCAGGGTCAACACCGCCCCGGCCAGCCAGCCGGCGACCAGCATCCAGCGCAGGTCGGTGGGCAGGATGCCGACCACCGTCCGGCTGACCGGAAGGTTCAGCGACCGCGGCGGATAGGCCGGCGCGGGCCGGGCGACGCGCGGCGCCATGGTCGGCGCGGCTTGCGGCCGGGCGCTCTCGATCGGGGCCGGCAGCATCACGGCGACCGCGGCCAGCGGCACGGCCACCCACAGGGCGTAGGCCAGGCGGGCGCCGAACTGGGCGCGGACAAACCGCCGGGCGACAAGCACCAGCAGGATGGCGGCGCTGACCGCCAGGTTCAGCTTGATGAGGATGGCGAGGAGTTCAGCGCCCATGGTCGAGGTCCTCCACCAGCCGCTTGAGTTCGGCGATGTCCTCCTCGCTGAGCGCCTGGCGCTGCGACAGATGGCTGACCAGCGGGGCCAGGCGGCCGTCGAACAATCGGTCGAGCAGGCCCTGGCTTTCGGTCTGCACATAGTCCTGGCGACTGACGAGGGGCCGGTAGAGGAACCGGCGCCCGTCCTTCTCGGCGGCGACCGCGGCCTTCTTGAGCAGGCGGTTGAGCAGCGACTTCACCGTCGCCTCGGTCCAGCCCTGCGGCTGCGCGATCTCGCCGATGATGTCCTCGGCCGCGCAGGGGCTGCGCCGCCAGAGGGCTTCCATGACCTGACTTTCCGCGCCGCTGATCCGCACGTCTCGACCCTCGTTGTGACGACGTATCGATTACATGCGTGAACGGTCGCGTCAACGATCGATTACAGGCGTAACCGATTTGTAATGACAGCGATGTGCGGGTGGACGGGGCGGCCGGCGCGGCCGCCCTCGCCCGATCTTACGGGTGCAGCGAGGTCGCGCCCAGGGCGTAGGTCACGCGGACCTTGCGGCCTTCGCTGGAGTTGCCGTCGGCGTCCTTGCTGGCCGCCTTGAAGAGGCCGGCCAGGTCGCTGACGAAGCGGTCAAAGCCGTTGCCTTCGGATTCGATGACGACGCAGTCCTTGGGGCGGCCGGCGCCGTTGATGGTGCATTCGACGACCGCACGGCCGTGGCGGGCGCCGTCGTCATTGGCGATGGCGCTGACCTTGTCGGCGTCGGGACGCTGCACCCAGGTCAGCTTGGCGCCGCCGTCGATGACCTTGGGAACCTTGACCACCGGCGGCGGCGCGGCCGCGAATGTGCTGGTGGCGGCAAGGGCGGCGATGGACGCGACGGTCAGAAGAAGAGTACGCATTGGTTTTCCTTTTAAGGGTGGCGGACCCTGCCCTCAGCGTGGCCCGGCCGCAAGCTTTCGTTGGTCCGCGAGATCAGCGTTGCGCGAACCACTCGGCGGCGGTGACGCCGTACTCGACCTCGCCCTGTTCGCTGCCGGGGATCGGCGGGTCGCTCGGTTCCTCGTAGCTGCGCAGATGGCGCATGCCGAGCTTTTCCATGATCCGCCGCGAGCCGAGGTTCACGGCCATGGTGTCGGCATGGATGGCGCTCAGGCCCAAGGTCCGGAAGCCGTAGTCGACGAGGGCCGCGGCGCCGTCGAAGCCGAGGCCCTGGCCCCAGGTGTTTTGGTGCAGGCGGTAACCCAGATGACCGACGCCGCCGTCGTTCGGCCCCAAGGCGAACCAGCCGAGGAACCGGGCGGTCTCGCGGTCGAGAGCCGCCCAGACCTCCTTCTCCGTCCCGCGCGGCATGCGGTAGAGCCGCACGTCGTCCGGGTCCGGATGGCGCGGCGTCGGCCGGCCGCCGTTGAGGTAGCGCATGACCACCGGATCCCGCTCGAGCGCATGGAGGTCGGCCTCGTCGGCCGGGGTCACGGGGCGCAGCAGCAGGCGCGCCGTCGCGATCACGCCATGCCCACCCTGGCGGCCGGAAACAGGCGCTCGAAGCGGCCCAGCGCCTGGCTGTCGAGCCGGGCGCGGATGGTCAGGGAGCCGTCCTCGCCGTCGTGACGGTCGGTGACCCGGCCATGGCGGTAGAGCCAGGCCAGGGCCTCGCCGGCGCTGTAGTCGAGGTGGACGTCGATCTCCGGGGTCTCGTCGACGAGCAGGGCCAGGTGGTTGAGCAGGGCCTCGCAGCCCTCCCCCGTGACCGCCGAGACGGTCATCGCCCCCAGCCGCCGCGCCGCGCCCTCGAGGTCGGCGCGTTCGTCTTCGGGGACCAGGTCGAACTTGTTCCAGATCTCGATGAGCACCCGGTCCTCGTCGTCCTTGCCCAGCCCGATCTCGCTCAGCACGGTTTCCACGTCCGCCGCCTGGGCGTTGGAGTCGGGGCTGGAGATGTCGCGGACATGCAGGATGACGTTGGCTTCCTGCACCTCTTCGAGGGTGGCGCGGAAGGCCTCGACCAGTTCGTGCGGCAGGTCGGAGATGAAGCCGACGGTGTCGGACAGGATGGCCGGGCGGCCGCCGGGCAGCTTCACCGTCCGCAGGGTCGGGTCGAGGGTGGCGAACAGCATGTCCTGGGCCAGGACCTCGGCCTCGGTCACGCGGTTGAACAGCGTCGACTTGCCGGCGTTGGTGTAGCCGACCAGGGCGATGGTCGGGTACGGCGCCTTCTGGCGGGCCGTGCGGTGCAGGGTGCGGGTGCGCCGCACCTCCTTCAGCTCGGCCTTCATCTTGACGATGCGGTCGGCGATGCCGCGGCGGTCGAGCTCGATCTGGGTTTCACCGGGGCCGCCGGTGCGGCCGAAGCCGCCGCTCTGGCGTTCGAGGTGGGTCCAGGTGCGGACCAGGCGCGACTTCTCGTAGGCCAGCCGGGCCAGTTCGACCTGCAGCTTGCCTTCGCGGGTGCGGGCCCGGCGACCGAAGATCTCGAGGATCATGCCGGTGCGGTCGATGACCTTGGCGCTCCAGGCCTTCTCCAGATTGCGCTGCTGGACCGGGGTCAGCTGGTCGTCGATCACCACGACGTCGATTTCCTCGACCTCGCAGAGCAGGCGTATTTCCTCGACCTTGCCCTTGCCGAACAAGGTGGCGGGGGTGCGGCCGCGAAGCGGGCTGATGAGCGTCTCGGTGATCTCCAGGTCGAGCGCCAGGGCGAGGCCGACGGCCTCTTCCAGACGGGTCCTGGGGTCACGTGGCTGGGCGCTCCCTGACCTCACCGGATGGATGATCAGGGCCCGCTGGACCGGGACGGCGTGGTCTATGGATTTGTTGGTCAATCGTCCTGCTCGGGACCCGGCTCGTAGAGCTGAACGGGCTGGGCCGGCATGATGGTGGAAATGGCGTGCTTGTAGACAAGCTGGCTCTGTCCATCCCGCCGCAGCAGGACGCAGAAATTATCGAACCAGCTGACCACACCCTGCAGCTTCACGCCGTTGACCAGGAAGATGGTCAGAGGCGTCTTGGATTTGCGCACGCTGTTGAGAAAGGTGTCCTGCAGATTCTGTTTCTTGTCCGTCATCGGGGATTATCCCTCTTTCTTGTTTCGGACGGCACAACGCCGCCCACACACAGGTTCAGTCTTAAGCTGCTGCGTTCTAACGCGGCAACGGCCGCCCGGGGTGCAAACGTTCAGATGCCTGCATTCTGGGCGTGCTCGATATAGAGGCCCCGGAGGCGAAGCGCCATCTCTCCCGGGTGACCATTCGCCACCGGCCTGCCGTCGATCGAGGTGACCGGCGTGACCAGGGTTCCGGCCCCGGTGATGAAGGCTTCCTGGGCTTCCATGGCCTCGGCCGGGGTGAAGGGCCGCTCTTCCACCTTCAGCCCCGCCCTGGCGATCACATCGAGCAGGCTGTGGCGGGTGATGCCGCGCAGGATGTTGGCGCCGGTGTCGCGGGTGACCAGCACCCCGTCCTTGCGCAGGATCCAGGCGTTGGACGAGGCGCCCTCGGTGACGAAGCCCTCGGCGTCGACGAACCAGGCCTCGGCGCTGCCCTGCTCGCGGGCCGCCTGCTTGGCCAGGACGTTGGGTAAGAGGCCTACGGTCTTGATGTCGCAGCGGCCCCAGCGGTTTTCCGGCAGGGTGATGACGCCGACGCCGGCCTCGGCCTTGGCGTTGCTGACCGCGCGGTCCAGCGACTTGGCGGTGATCACCAGACTGGGGGCCACCGGTTCGGTCGGGAAGGCATGGTCGCGGCGGGCGACGCCTCTGGAGACCTGCAGATACAGCAATCCCTCGCGGACGCGGTTGCGGCGCAGGGTTTCCTTCAGCACCACCTCCAGGGCCTTGCGGCTCATCGGATGGGCGATGCGCAGTTCGTCGAGACTGCGCCAGAGGCGGGCGAAATGGCCTTCGGCGTCGGAGAGCTTGCCGCCGAACACCGCCCACACCTCATAGACCCCGTCGGCCAGCTGGTAGCCGCGATCCTCGATGTGGACGGAGGCCTGTCCGTGCGGAACGAACTGGCCGTTGACGTAGGCTTGCCTGGACATCAGGCCTCTTCTTCCTCGACCACCCGGGCGCTGGTCAAGCCAAGCGATTTGAGTTTTCGGTGCAGGGCCGAGCGCTCCATGCCGATGAAGGCGGCGGTGCGGCTGATATTGCCGCCGAAGCGCAGGATCTGGGCGTTGAGGTACTCACGCTCGAACAGTTCGCGCGCCTCCCGAAGCGGCAGGGCGATGATCCGTTCCGGACCGATGGTCCCGGCCTGGGCGGTCGAACTGACCTCGGAGGGCAGCATCTCGGCGGTGATCTCGTCGGCCGGATCGCCGGAGGCCAGGATCAGCATGCGCTCGACGTTGTTGCGCAGCTGGCGGACATTGCCCGGCCAGTCGTGCACCTGCAGGGTCGCCAGGGCGTCGGCCGCCAGTTTGCGGCGCGGCAGGCCGGTGGTGCCGGCGATGCGGTCGATGAAGTAGTCGATCAGTTCCGGCACGTCGTCCCGTCGCTCGCGCAGCCCGGGCACCCGAATCGGCACGACGTTGAGGCGGTGGAACAGGTCCTCGCGGAACCGCCCGGCCGAAATCTCCTCGCGCAGATCCCGCGACGAGGAGCTGATCACCCGCACGTCGACCTGCACGTCCTGGTCGCCGCCGACCCGGCGGAAGCGCTGCTCGACCAGGACGCGCAGGATGCGGCTCTGGGTCTCGCGGGGCATGTCGCCCACCTCGTCGAGGTAGAGGGTGCCCCCGTGAGCCCGCTCGAACACGCCGATCTTCTTGGGGCGGCCCTCTTCGCCCTCCTCGCCGAACAGCTCCAGGTCCATGCGCTCTGGCGTCATGCCCGCGGCGCTGATGGCGACGAACTCGCCGCG
>JAQGIK010000081.1 GCA_028291265.1 Caulobacter sp.
AAGTGGTCCTTGGTGATGCGCGGGAAGCGGCTGAAGATCGAGCTCTCGCCAGGCTTTTCGATGTGGCTTACGAGGGCGATGACGCACTTGGACTACATGGTCTTGGTCAGCAGGAACAGCAGGCTGAGGAGGTCCTTGTAGTCGCCGGCCTTCCACTTGGGGCCGGCGAAGGATTTTCCCAGGCCGCCGCCGGTGGCCTTGATGGTGGTCATCGAGTTGGAGATCAGGAAGGCGGCGAGGCCGGCCCCGCCGATGGCCATCATCTCGTGCGGCAGGGCATGCATGATGACGTTCAGGTTGCCGCCGCTGATGATGTAGCTGCCGAACACCAGGCCGAAGAGCAGCACAAGGCCGATGATCTGGAACATGAGGAGGGTCGCCGCCGGATAAGGGTTGGTCCCCGACCATGGCCGTTAATGCTTAATGCCGGGTAAGGGGCGGCGGTGCGCCAATGCAAACTCTCCTCCCGCAAAGCGGGGGGAGAGTTTGCGTCTCGGGACGTTGCGCGTTTTGGCGACCCGGCTTAACAGCGCTTAGATGGCAGATAACCCCAAGCCCGCCGGAATGAAGCTGGAGCCGCGCTCCTTCGCCATCCTGTTTTCGGTGTCGATCGTGGTGGCCATCGGCAACACCGGGCTGATGGCGGTGCTGCCGGCCATCGCCCGCGAGACCCATATCGCCGACTGGATGATCTCGGCGGTGTTCGGGCTGTCGGCCCTGCTGTGGGCGGTGATGAGCCCGATCTGGGCGCGGGAGTCCGACAAGCGGGGGCGTAAGCCGCTGATCATGCTGGGGCTGGCCGGGTTCATGGTGTCGATGACCCTGTGCGCCTGCGTGGTGTCGGTGGGGCTGCACCACCTGCTGCCGCCGATCGTGGTCTTCGTGCTGTTCCTGCTGTCGCGGGCCATTTTCGGGCTGATCGGGTCGTCGTCGAACCCGGCCACCCAGGCCTATCTGGCCGAGCGGACGACGCGGGCCGACCGCACCCAGCAGATGGCGGCCCTGGCCGGGGCGTTCGGCCTGGGGACCGTGGTCGGGCCCTTCCTGGCGCCGCTGTTCATCCTGCCGGGGGTGACCTTCGCCGGGCCGATGTTCGCCTTCGCCGTCTTCGCCGGGCTGATGCTGGTCGTCGTCTGGCGCGGCCTGCCGGAAGAGGGCCAGCGGCGCGAGAACCGGCGCTTCTCGGGGGCCGGCCAGGACAAGAGCCTGTGGCGCGATCCGCGCGTGCTGCCCTTCCTGATCTACGGCTTCGCCGTGGCCTGCTGCCAGACGGCGCAGGGTTATACGCTCGGTTTCATGATCATCGACAAACTGGGGGTGCAGCCGAAGGACGCCCTGCAGTTGACCGCCGTGGCCATGGGGGCCGGGGCGATGGCCGGGCTGCTGTCGCAGTGGGGGCTGATCCGGATCTTTTCGATGGGGCCCAAGCAGTTGCTGCGCTGGGGCGTCGGCCTGGCGGCGGTGGGCAACCTGGTGACGGCGCTGTCGCCCGACTACTGGACGGTGGTGGTCGGCTATTCGATCTCGGCCCTGGGCTTCGGTTTCGCGCGGCCGGGGTTCACGGCCGGGGCCTCACTGACCGTGCGGATGGACGAGCAGGCCCGGGCGGCCGGGGCCATCGCGGCGGTCAACGGGCTGAACGTGATCCTGGCGCCGGCCTTCGTGCTGCTCTACGGGCTCAAGCATGAGGCGCCGTTCGCGCTCAATGCGGTGATCTGCACGGCCCTGCTGGTCTACGCCTTCCGCAACGCCATCCTCAAGGACGCCGGCGAGACGCCGCCCGACGACGAGGACACCACCATGGCGATGATGGAACGCTCGGACGAGGGCGGGGTCTAGCCGCTACTGCGGCTTTGACGCCATCCCCGCCGCCTGCATGGCCATCGACTGGATCATCTGCGGGGTCAGATACCCATCGGCCGGCAGTCTGTTGGCCTGCTGCCAGGCGCGGATGGCGACGCGGGTCTTGGGGCCGATGGCCCCGTCGACGCCGCCGGTGTCGTAGCCGAGCTTGACCAGGCTCTCCTGGGCCAGGATGCGGTCGGCCTTGGAGAGCGGCGTCTCGACCGGCCAGGGGGTGACCAGCGGGCCTTCGCCGCCGAAGCGCAGGGCCAGCAGGCCGACGCCGAGGGCGTAGGCGGTGCTGTTGTTGTATTTCATGATCGCCGCGTGGTTCGGAAAGATCAGGAAGGCCGGGCCTTGATAGCCCGAGGGCAGGATCAGGCTGGCGCTGGAATTCTGGTCCGCCGCGGACCAGGGCAGGCCGTCGGCGCGGCGGACGCCGCGGTTGGTCCAGACGGGCAGGGCCTCGCGGGCCCCTTCGGTCAGGCTGTAGTCGAAGTCGGCCGGCAGCAGGACCTCGCGCGACCAGCTTTCGCCGGGCTTCCAGCCGGCCTTGGCCATGTAGTTGGCGGTGGAGGCCAGGGCGTCGTGGGTGCTGCCCCAGATGTCGCGGTGGCCGTCGCGGTCGCCGTCGATGGCGGTGGAGAGGTAGACGCCGGGCAGGAACTGGGTCTGGCCCATGGCCCCGGCCCAGCTGCCCTTGAGGCGGTCGCGGCTCTGTTCGCCGGTGGCGATGATCTTCAGGGCCGAGATCAGTTCGCTTTCGGCCCAGCCGCGGCGGCGGCCGTCGGCGGCCAGGGTGGCCAGGCAGCGGACGATGTCCTTGTCGCCCTGGATCTTGCCGAAGGCCGATTCCATGGCCCAGACCGCCAGGACGATCTCGCGCGGCACGCGGAAGGCCTGCTCGATGCCGGCCAGGTAGGGCAGTTCGCGGAACTGGCGGCCCTGGGTGATGCGGACGTCGCTGACGGTTCCCTTCACATAGTCGCCGACCGGCTTGGAGAACTCCGGCTGGCGGCCGTCGGAGGCGACGACGCTGTCGTCGGGGGTCAGGCCGGCGGTCTCGCGGTCGACCACGTCCTGCGGCACCCCGGCCAGCACGGCTTTCGGTTTGAACTGGGCCAGCCAGGCGTCGAAGTTCGGATCGCCGGAGACGACCGGGACCGGCGCCGGCGCGGCGGGCGGCGGCGGCGCGGGCGGCAGGGCGGTCCCGGCCACCTGGGTCAGGGTCGGCTCCAGATGCGGGTCGGCGCAGCCGGCGAGGGTCAGGAGGAGGAAGGCGCGTCTGTCCATGGGGGCAAGCTAACGGGAGGAAGATGAACAGGGCCATCACAAACGCGCCAGCGGCGAGGCCGGCTACTGGCGGGGCCAGGTCCAGGTGGCGGTCGGATAGAGGCTTTCGATCAGGTCGAGGCGGGGGCCGTCGAGGTCGCGGACGAGGTATGGGCCGTCCTGGCCGATGACCAGGGTCGTGCGGCCGGCGGCGTCATAGGCCGGCCAGGCCCAGGGGCCGGGGCCGGAGGGGTCGCCGGTGAAGGCGAAGCGCACCCAGGCGGCGCTGACCTGGGCGGCCATGGCGCGGTCGGCGTCGGTGGCGCGGCGCAGGGCCTGGGGATTGTCGAAGACGAAGGGGATGTCGGCGGCGTGGGCGGCGCCGCGGCCGGGCCGGCGGTCGGCCTGGGCGACATAGGCGAAGCTGTAGTGGAAGACCGGCTGGCCGTCGGCCGCGAGCCGGGCCATGCGGCGGGCCGGCTCGACGGCCAGCAGGTCGGAGACGAAGCGCGGGGTGTCGTCGCCCTGGCCCCGGTAGGCGGCGGCCAGGGCGGCGGCGCGGGGGCCGAACTGCCCCATGCTGAGGCCCGACAGCGGGCCGTAGAGGTCGGTCAACTCGTCGCTGGTGGCGCCGATCAGCAGCGGCACGCGGGCCTGGGCGCCGCGCTCGAACAGGGCCATCGGGTCGCCCGGCAGCAGGACGCCGTCGACCATCAGGTTGACGGCCGTGCGGCGCTCGATGTTGTCGACCATGTTGCGGCCGGCCAGCACCAGGTGGGCGGGCAGGTGGCGAAGCTCGGCGGCCTTGCGGTGGTGGCCGGCGAAGCTGGTCCCGATGGCCTGCATCGAGGGGCCGCCGTCGAGGCTGGCGCCGCTGAGGGCCGGCAGGGGCTGACGGCCGCCGGCCGACTGGACGATGGCCTTGTGGAACAGGCCGCGGGCGGCCGGGCTGACCATCAGGGCGGCGACCGACAGCCCGCCCGAGGATTCGCCCATCAGGGTGACGTTGCCGGGATCGCCGCCGAAGACGGCGATGTTGCGCTGGACCCACTGCAGGGCGGCGATCTGGTCGGCGAGGCCGTAGTTGCCCTTTGCCTCGCCGGTCTGTTCGGCGCTGAAGGCTGGATGGGCGAAGAAGCCGAAGCGGCCGAGCCGGTAGTTGAGGCTGACCAGCACCACCCCCTGGCGGGCCAGGGCCGCGCCGTCGAAGGCCGGGGAGGCGGACCCGCCATTGGTGAAGCCGCCGCCGTGGATCCAGACGATGACCGGGGCCGGCCGGCCGGAGGGCGCGGGAGCCCAGAGGTTGAGGGTCAGGCAGTCTTCGGAAAAGCGGCCGGGGAGCGGGTAGGCTTCGCCCAGCATCGGGGCCTGCGGGCAGGACGGGCCGAAGCGGCCGGCGTCGCGGACGCCGGTCCAGGGGGCAGGGGGCCGGGGCAGGCGCCAGCGCCGCTTGCCGACCGGCGGGGCGGCGTAGGGGATGGCCTTGAAGCTGACGGTCTCGCCGGCGGTCTCGACGCCCTGCAGACGACCGCTGTCGATTTGGCGCACCGGCTGAGCCTCGACCGCCCCGACCAGGCACAGGCAGGCGGCGATCAGTCCGTACGCGCCAGCGAGGAAGCGCCTGCCCATCCGATCGGCCATAGCTTGAACCGATGGGCCCGGCAAAGCGCGGCGGTCCTAGGCCGGCTCGGTCGTGGCGACCATTTCGGCGACGTCGTCGGCATCGAGGATGACCGTTCGCTGGCCGACCTGCAGTTTCACGAAGCTGCCATCGCGCTGGCAGTTACTGAAATAGACAGGCTCGCCCGATTTGCGGACCAGCATGCCAAAGCCGTCCGGCGGGCAATCCTGACTGGCGGCGAGGCCGACGAGGGTGACGACGCTCAAGGCCGCCTCGTCGACGACGGCGATGCGGCCGTCGGCCAGGACAAGCCTGTAGGCGCCGCCGGGAATCTCGGCGATGTCCACCGACATCGGCCGGACCGTATGAAAGACCTCGCCTGTCTCCAGCAGCCGGATCGGGGCGCCGGCCTGGGGAATGTAGCCCCGGACGCGGGCCAGGCGGACGTCGGCCGTGTCCGTCAGATAGCCGTTCCGAACGTAGCCCACGACCCGCCCGTCGGCGGTCAGGGTCGATTCGCTCATCGTCGCCAGGGTCCGGCCCGAGGAACTGAGGATGCCGCGTTGAAACATCACCGGTGTCCGGCCGGAGGTGATTTCCGTCGCCACGGCGCCGAAGCGCCCCTCAAGCATCGACGCCACCCGGGGCTCGATCAGGAATCGGGCCGGTGCGGCGGCCTC
>JAQGIK010000116.1 GCA_028291265.1 Caulobacter sp.
CAGGTGAACAGCACCGCCCCGGGGGTGGCGTCGAAAGCGTCCTGAGGCGGGCTCATCCCCGCCAATGCAGCGCGCAGATGAGGGTGAACAGGCGCCGGGCGGTGTCGAGGTCGGTCTTCACCTTGCCCTCGAGCCGGGCCTGCAACAGCGTGCTGCCCTCGTTGTGCAGGCCACGCCGGCCCATGTCGATGGCCTCGATCTGGGCCGGCGTCGCGTTGCGGATGGCGGCGTAATAGCTCTCGCAGATCATGAAGTAGTCCTTGATCACCGCCCGGAACGGCGACAACGACAGGACGTGGGTCTGGGCATAGCCCGGCCCGGTGATGGCCATGGCCAGCCGGTTCTCAACCAGGGCGATCTTGACGTCGTACGGCCCGGCCTCGGCCCCGGCCGGTTCGAAGTAGTTGTCTTCCAGCAGATCGAAGATGGCGACCTGCCGCTCCTGCTCCTGATCGCGGGAGGCCGACGACAGCGACTCCTCGTCGAGCTCGATGCTCTGCAGGCGGTGGGCGGCTTTGTCGGTCATGGGTCGGAACGCAGGATAGCCGGGTTCACCGCTGCGGCAACCGCAACGCCGCCGACAGCGCGTGGGCCGGCAGGCCCTCGGCCTCGGCCAGGGCGACGGTGTGTGGCCCGAGGACGGCGAAACCGGCCTCCCCGGCCTTGATCACCGAGGTTCGCTTGAGGAAGTCGAACAGCGACAGGCCGGACTGGAACCTGGCCGCCCGGCTGGTCGGCAGCACATGGTTGGAGCCGGCCACATAGTCGCCAAGCGCCTCGGGCGTGTACTTGCCGAGGAAGATGGCCCCGGCGTGCCGCACCTGATCGGCCAGCGAGTCGGGATCGTGCGTGCAGAACTCGACGTGCTCGGGGGCGATGGCGTCGACCAGGGCCGGGCTGTGGGCCAGCGGGGCGATGATCACCGCCCCATGATCGCGCCAGCTGGCGGCGGCGTCCTCGCCGGTGGCCAGGGTCTTCAGGCGACGCTGGACGGCCGCCTCGACGGCCTCGGCCAGCGCCTCGTCGTCGGTGATCAGGATCGACTGCGCCGCCGGATCGTGTTCGGCCTGGGACAGCAGGTCTCCGGCGATCCATTCCGGATCGTTGTCGGCGTCGGCCACCACGACGATCTCGGACGGCCCGGCCAGGGCGTCGATGCCGACCACGCCGTACAGCCGCCGCTTGGCCGCCGTGACATAGGCGTTGCCCGGCCCGACGATCTTGTCGACGGGCTGGATCGGTCCGGCCCCATAGGCCAGCGCCGCCACGGCCTGGGCCCCGCCGATCCGCCAGATCTCGATGACCCCGGCTTCCGCCGCCGCCGCCAGCACGGCCGGCTGCAGCTTGCCGGGCGGGGTGACCATGGCGATGCGGTCGACGCCGGCCACCTGGGCCGGCACGCAGTTCATCAGCACTGTCGAGGGATAGGCCGCCCTGCCCCCGGGCACATAGACGCCGACGCTCTCCAGAGCCCCCCACCGCCAGCCCAGCTCGACGCCGGCCTCGTCGGTCCAGCGCTGGTCGGCCGGCCGCTGGCGCTCGTGGTAGGCGCGAATACGGCGCGCGGCGAAGGCGATGGCCTCCCGCACCTTGGGATCGCAGGCGGCGACACCCGCGGCGATCTCCTCCGGCGTGACGCGGATGGTCTGTTCGGTCAGGGTCACCCGGTCGAAGCGGGCGGTGTAGTCGAGCACGGCTTCCAGACCCCGCGCCTTGACCCCGGCGATCACCTCGGCGGCGGCCGCATCGACGTCCTCCGGCTGACCGCGCCGCTCGTCCAGGAAGGCGGCGAAGGCGGTCTTGAAATCGGGGTCGGTAAAGCGGAAGCGGCGCATGGCGCTCCACTTGGCGCCTTTGGCCGTCAGATCAAGCGCAAATCGGCCGATCAGCTCCTGTGACCCGAGGGTCAATTCGGCCAACGTTGGGCGACATGTCTGACCCGCAGTATCTGCGGGCCGGCTTCGGCGACCCTGTACACCAGGAAAAAGTTCTGATGGACCACCATCTCCCGAGTTCCGGCGACGCGACCGTTTCGACCGAGTTGTGGAAAGGCGGAGAGCCGTTCGGCCGCGGCGGCGAAGCGTTCGTCCATCCGGATCGCCGCTGCTGGATTATCCGCTTCAATGTGATCGTAGATGCGATCCCGATCGCGCTTGGCCGTCTCGGTCCAGCTAACCGCCACGCTTGGTGGCCATCGCTTTGCGCGTTTCGTCACGCCGTCTGGCGAAATGCGCTTCGATCTCATCGCCAGGGATCAGCTTCCCGGCCCGCGCTTCGGCAAGGCCCTCCTCGACGCCGGCGCGAAACCACTGGTCGTAGGCGTCCCGGTCTTCCCTGGAGCGGACATAGTCGCGCATATAATCGCGGATAAGCTGGGAAACCGTTCGGTCCGCATCCTTTGCCGCACCGGCAAAGGCCACCTTCAACTCTTCATCCACCCGGATGACAACGGTGCTGTCCGACATCGGCTGATCTCCGCGATAGCGATACGTTGTATATACAGCATATATGCTGTGCGTCACAACAGAAGCGCTATTCCTCGTGGGCAGGCCGGCGCGGCGTCGGCCAGGGAGCGGAGACGTCCGCCAGGGCCGCATCGACGCACTCGACCTCGACCCGCAGCTCGCCGCCGCCGGCGAAGGTCAGGACGATGGTCCCGCCCGGGACGTCGCCGGGCTCGAAAGTGACGCCCAGCAGCGACAGCACCGCTTCGCGGGCCTCGCGGCGCAGGCGGCGGCTCTGGACCTGCAGGACACTGCCGATCTGCAGGCCGCTGCGGATGCGCTCGCCCTGCTTGCCGCCGGCCTCCCAGCGGAAGCGGTTCAGGCCGATGGTCAGCCGCCGGGCGGCGGCCTCGAAACGGATGTCGCCGATCTTGCCGACAGCGTCCTGCAGGGCCGCCGACAGGACGGCCAGGTCTTCGCCGTCCTCGGCGATCAGGCGCAGCGGTGCGGGCTCGCTCATTCGTCGCCGCCGTCCCCGGGAATGCGTCGCACCTCCGCGCCACAGGCGTTCAGCTTGTCTTCCAGCCGCTCGAAGCCGCGGTCCAGGTGATAGACCCGACTGACCGTCGTCTCGCCCGACGCCACCAGCCCGGCGATGACAAGACCGACCGAAGCCCGCAGGTCGGTGGCCATGACCGGCGCACCTTCCAGGTGATCGACGCCGCGCACCCGCGCCTCGCTGCCCGACACCGTGATGTCGGCCCCCAGCCGGGCCAGTTCGGCGGCGTGCATGAAGCGGTTCTCGAAGATGGTCTCGCGGATGACGCTTTCGCCCTCGGCCAGGGTCATCAGGGTCATGAACTGCGCCTGCAGGTCGGTGGCGAAGCCCGGATAGGGCGCGGTGTCGATGTTGACCGCCTTCAGCCGCGCGCCGTTGCGCTTGATGACCACCCCGTCGTTCAGCCGGGTAACGCCGACGCCGGCCTCCTCCAGCTTGACCAGCAGGGCCTCCATCAGGTCGGCGCGGGTGTTGGTCAGCCGAACCTCGCCGCCGGCCATGGCCGCGGCGACGGCGTAGGTGCCGGCCTCGATACGGTCGGTGATCACCGCATGGCTCGCACCGTGCAGCCTCTTGACGCCCGTGATGGTGATGACGGAGGTCCCCGCCCCTTCGACCTGGGCGCCCATGGCGTTCAGGCAGTCGGCCAGGTCTTCGATCTCGGGCTCGCAGGCGGCGTTGCCCAGGCGGGTGACGCCCTTGGCCAGCACGGCGGCCAGCATGGCGTGCTCGGTCGCCCCGACCGAGACGATCGGAAACTCGATGTCGGCGCCCTTCAGCCCGCGCGGGGCCTGGGCGTACACGTAGCCCTCATGCAGATCGATGGTGACGCCCAGCGCCTCGATGGCCTTGAGGTGCAGGTCGACCGGCCGCCCGCCGATGGCGCAGCCGCCCGGCAGGGAGACCTTGGCCTGGCCATTGCGCGCCACCAGTGGGCCCAGCACGTTGAAGCTGGCCCGCATCTGGCGGACCAGGTCGTAGGTGGCGAAGTGGCTGCGGATGGTTTTGGTGTGCAGCACCGATTCCGGGCCGTCCGGCCCGTCGCTCTCGGTGATGTTGGTGCCCAGGTGCTGCAGCAGCTGGCCGAGGAACCGCGTGTCGCGCAGGCGCGGCATGTTGGTCAGGCGCAGCGGCTCTTCGGTCAGCAGGCTGGCGACCATCAGCTTGATGGCCGAATTCTTGGCGCCGCTGATCGGGATGTCCCCGTTCAGCCTCGTGCCGCCGGTGATGGCGATGCTGTCCATCCAGTCCCTCAGATGTCCGCCCCCGGGCAAGTCGGGCGCAAAGAATGGCCTTTAACGGTCGCGAGCCCCGCGCGCCACTTCCAAGGCTGTCACGTCCCTGTCAGGCCTTGTCGGGATCGGCGCGCTTTTCCGGTGCAGAGGCCCGCGCCGCGGCCTTGCGGCGCCGAAGGTTGGCCCGCAGGGCCGTGGCCAGTCGCGCCTCCCTGGCGGCCTTGTCGTCGGAAGCGTTCGGGGGTGGCTTGGCCATGGCTTGAAAGGAGCGTTGCGGCGAATTGGGGTCAAGCCGATTTTTCCCTTTGCCTGCCCGCCGACTTTCGCTACTAGGCGCGCCTCACCTGGTTCGCCGTCGTAGCTCAGTGGTAGAGCGCATCCTTGGTAAGGCTGAGGTCCCGGGTTCGAGTCCCGGCGACGGCACCAGGTTTTTCCTTCGCAAGAAGAGCAGTGGATCGACGTTTCGGGGCGCCGATCCCTTGTGCGCGTCCGTTGCCGGTCAGCGCGAAACGATCTCCCGCTCCTCGACCAGGAAGATCGGCGACGTCGCCAGGTCGATGAACCGGCGTTCGTCCTCCAGCAGTTCCAGCCCCGCCTTCATGGCCTCCGGGTCGCCGCGAACAATGTCGTCCAGGCTGTCCCACCACAGCTCCGCCACCCCGTCATAGGCCGGCGGGCCGCCCCGGCTCGCGGCCAGGGCGGCGAAGGCTTCGTCGGGCAGGCTGTGGCTCTGCACGTAGCGGCGGATCTTCAGCACGGCCGCCCGCTCGGCGACCAGCGGCGCATGGGTCTCGCGCCAATAGGCCTGGAACGCCTCCCGCGTCAGATGCGGCAGGCGGGTCAGGCAGAAGGTGATCTTGATCATGGCGGCCTCGGCGGAAAACGGTGCGCCCACAGTGGCGCCCGCCTCCCGCTTCGCCTACCCTGCTAGTGGAAGAGGTCGGGGATCGTCGTCTGGATGGCCGAGGGGCCCGAGGCGTGGCCGCCGATGCCGGTGGCGTTGAAGGCCGAGACCCCGAGCAGCCCGGTTCTCAGGTCGTTCAGCGTCAGCGGCGTCGGGGTGTTGAACAGCAGGGTGAAGTCGGCCATGCCGTCGCCGTTGATGTCGCCCTCGAGGATGTAGCCGACGAAGCGGACCGACAGCGCGTCGCCGCTCTCGCTGTGCATGCTCAAGCCCCCGAAGGTCTTGACCGTCAGCTGGCCGGCGACCTTGGTGAAGCTGTTGACCAGCACGAAGTCGTCGTTGCCGGCGGTCCGGGTGTTGGCGTCGACGGCCTTGAGGTCGATCCTGTCACCCTCGGCCACGTTGAAGTCGTAGATGACGTCGGTGTTGACGTTGGGTCCGAGCACCGGCGCGCCGAGGGCGCCCTTCGGAATCCCCGCATTGACGCTGGCCTGGCTGTCGCTGGCCGCCTTGTAGACGAAGGTGTCGGCGCCGGTTCCGCCGAGCAGGCTGTCACCGCCGGCGCCGCCGTATAGGGTGTCGTTCCCGCCGCCGCCGTTCAGGTCGTCGGCCCCGCCGATGCCATTCAGGGTGTTGGCCAGGCCGTTGCCGGTGATCTGGTTGTCCAGGTCGTTGCCGGTCCCGGTGATCGCCGGGCCGGTCAGGTCCAGGTCCTCGACGTTGGCGGTCAGGGTGTAGGCCGCGACGCTGGAAATGACCTTGTCGTGGCCGTTGTCGACCGTCTCGGTGACCATGTCGCGGGTGCTGTCGACGTAGTAGGTGTCGTCGCCCGCGCCACCGAACATCTGGTCGCCGTCGACCTGGCCGCCACCGCCGCCGTTGAGGATGTCGTTGCCGGCGTTGCCGTACAGGATGTCGCTGCTGGCCCCACCGTTGATGTCGTCGTCGTAGGCGGTGCCCTGCAGGGTGTCGGGCCTGGGCGTCCCGATGATCCGGGTGTTGGCGCCGGTGATGGTGACCGCCACCGCGCCGATATCGGTTTGAGCCGAAGGGCCGGTTCCACTGGTCAGGGTGTAGTTGAAGGTCTCGGAGGCTTCCTGGCCGAGGTTGGCGTTGTTGGCCGTCCCGCCTGAGGTATAGCTCAGGGTCCCGTTGGCGTTCAGCTTGACGGTCGAGCCGCTGGCCAGGGTCACCGTCTGGCCGACCACAATGGCAAGGCTGTTGATCGCCGTGACCTTCAGGGCGGACGGGCCGGAATCGTTGCCAAGCACGTTGATGACGGTCGCCACCCCTTCCAGCACCGCCGCGGTGTCGTCGCCGGCCGTCGCGGGCTGGGGCTGCGGCGCGCCAAGCGTCAGAGCGTGGACCAGAACGTTGACCTCGAAATCCTCCCACGGGTTGGTCGTCCCGGGCGTGCTGTCGGAATAGTAGTCCATTGGCACGGTGCTGTAGATGATCGCGCCCAGGCCGAGGAAATAGGTGAAGGCCGTGACCTGGTTCGCGTCGTCGCGGGTCATCAGCACCTGTGATCCCGCCGGCAGGCTGGAGGCCGTGACGTAGCCGTGGTTGGACGAGTTGCCATCGTCCAGGCTCGTGTCGGTGACCGCGCCGAAAAGCGTCAGGGCGATCAGCTTGCCGTCCGGGCCAAGCTGCATCTGGCGGTCGCCCGTGAAGTCCCGATGGAAGTCGAGATTGGCGGCGGCCGGGAACAGCAGGTCGCCGCCCGTCACGTAGCGGTCGTAGAAGACAACGACCAGGCCATTGGCCACGGCCGCGAGGATGGCGGGCATCGCGGCCAGAAAGTCTGCGTCATAGCCGCCGTTGTTCGGGTTCTGCAGGACCAGCACCCGCAGGCTCGCCAGCACGGCCGGCGTCAGGCTGGTGACGTTGACCGCGTTCTGGCCCGCCTCGACGATTTCGTCCGCCTGATTGGCGTTCCCGACGTGCAGGTCCAGGTCATAGTATCCGACGTTCTTGGCTTCGGGCATCTGCCGCATCTCCGCATTGACATGACGCGCGCGTGCGGTCCGGTCCGAGGACCGGTTGGAGGCAGCGCTGCGATCCTGGAATCCCCCCAAGACGCGCGCAGGAGATCAGGCGCGGAGCGTGCAGCAACCCCACCCTGCCCAGTTTGAGACTGTAGTTTTTCGACTGTATTTTGCCGGCCGCGGGACCGGCGAAAATTCCCCAATGAATTCAGGAACGCCGTTTCCCGATCGACGGTGTGGCGGGTTGTCGCAGGCCTCAGCCTTTCACGAACCCTGCCGCGAAGTAGCCCGCCGTCGCAACCGTGGCGGTGATAAAGGCGCCCCAGAACAGGTCGGCGGCGACCACCGTCCAGCTGAAGCCCTTGAGCGTGGCCATGTTGGTCAGGTCGTAGGTGGCGTAGGCGATGAAGCCGAACAGCGCCCCGTTGAGCAGGGCGACGGACCAGGATCCCGCCTCGAGGCCGGCCCGGGTCCCGAACCAGACCGCGCCGACCAGGTACAGCAGGTAGAAGGGCACGGCCGCGCTCAACAGCGGCTTGTCGAGCAGCAGCCGGCCGATTTCCCGCTGGTAGAGCTTCTGGGCGATGAAGGCGAGCCAGACGAAATCCACCGCCACGAAGACCACGGCGGCGGCGATGTAGGCGACGATGTATTTCAGCATGGGCGGCTCCCTCGGCGCTCAAGCTAGCGCGCGAGCCGCCGCTGCCAAGTGCGTCCGTCGACACGCCCGCCACGCGGGCTGCTCAGGATGACTGACTTGGGTGGCTTTCAAAAAAGTCAGTCATGCTGAGCAGCGACCGCAGGTCGCGTGTCGAAGCACGCAAACCCGCCGAGCCCCCTTACTCCGCCGCCAGCGCCATGGCCGCGCCGGAGGTCAGGGCCGTCTTGGCCGCCAGCTCGACCTTGGCCGCCTCGTACTCGGCCGACAGGCGGGCGACCATCTCGGCCACGGTCGGCACATGCTTGACCGCCCCGATGCCCTGGCCGCAGCCCCAGATGTCGCGCCAGGCCTTGGCTTCCTGGTTGCCGCCCGAGCCGAAGTTCATCTTCGAGGGATCGCTTTGCGGCAGGTTCTCCGGGTCCAGCCCGGCCGCCACGATCGACGGGCGCAGGTAGTTGCCGTGCACGCCGGTGAACAGGTTGGAATAGACGATGTCGCTGGCGGCGCTGTCGACGATCATGTCCTTGTAGCCCTGCGAGGCGCGCGCCTCCTGGGTGGCGATGAAGGCCGAGCCGATGTAGCCGACGTCGGCGCCCATGGCCTGGGCGGCGAGGATCGACTTGCCGTTGGCGATGGCTCCGGAAAGGGCCACCGGCCCGTCGAACCACTCGCGGATCTCCTGGATCAGGGCGAACGGCGACAGGCCGCCGGCATGGCCGCCGGCCCCTGCCGCCACGGGAATCAGGCCGTCGGCCCCCTTCTCGATGGCCTTGCGGGCGAAGCGGTTGTCGATGACGTCATGCAGGGTGATGCCGCCCCAGGCGTGGACGGCATTGTTGAGATCCTCGCGGGCCCCCAGCGAGGTGATCATGATCGGCGCCTTGTATTTGGCGCACATCTCGATGTCCTCCTCGAGCCGGTTGTTGGTGCGGTGGACGATCTGGTTGACCGCATAGGGGGCCGACGGGGTGTCCGGGTTGGCCCGGTCCCAGGCCGCCAGCTCCTCGGTGATCTGCGCCAGCCATTCGTCCAGCTGGCTGATCGGCCGGGCGTTCAGCGACGGGAAACTGCCGACCACGCCGGCCTTGCACTGGGCGATGACCAGCTCCGGCCCCGAGATGATGAACAGCGGCGAGCCGATGACCGGCAGGCGAAGACGGTCGCGGAGAATGGGCGGCAGGGCCATGGAATGTCACCTTGGGGACGGTTGATATACACTGTAAATATAACAACCGTTTGTGCGGCGCAACCGTGCCCTTGGGTCAGGTCGGCCCGAGGAACCGGAACACCGCCGCCGGGCCCGCCCCGCGTCCAAAATCGGCGACCCGATACTCGGCCAGAACCTCCAGCCGCGCGGTCGGCAACGGCATTCGCCACGGATCGCCGACCAGGACCTCGATCTTCGCCGCGAGGCACCGGTCGAGGAAGGGCGTCACCCTTCCCGCCAGAGCGCGGTCGTAGAAGAGGTCGCTGACCAGGATGCAGTCGACGTCCGGGGCCGGCCCGGCCAGCAGGTCATCTTGCCGGACATCCAGGCCCACGCCGTTCAGAGCCGCATTCAGCCGAACCACGACGACGGCGCGGGGATCGATATCGACCGCAGTCAGATGTCCGCCGGCCTGGGCCGCGATGATGGCCGCCACGCCGCTGCCCGTCCCCAGATCCATCACCCGTCGGCCGGCGACCGTCTCCGGCCGCTCCCGCAGGAATCGGCCCAGCGCCAGTCCGCCGCCCCACAGATGCGCCCAGTAGGGCGAGGGGCCGTCCAGCTGGCTGAGGCCGCTGTGCGGCGCCGCGAGGTGGAGGCGCAGGCCCGGCAGATCCGCCACCGGGCAAACGGGCAGTCGCTCGCGGATGAAGGATTCGATATCCATCATGGTCTCAATTCGCCGGGCGTCATGGGTCGCTTGACGCTCCTTACGTCACAGGCGCATGACGCCCGCGTCAATTGCTGCATCGCACTGCTGGAGCCGCCGCCCTTGTCCGGACCTGTACTGTCCCTCGCCGACGACTTTCCCGCCGCACCGAAGGCCGAGTGGCTGTCGTTGATCGAAAAGACCCTGAAAGGCCAGTCCTTCGAGGACGCCCTGGTCAGCCGCACGGTGGGCGGCATCGCTATCCAGCCACTCTACACCGAAGGCCCGCAAAACCCCCGCGACCTGCGGGCCCGCGACGCCGTCCGGCCCTGGGACCTGCGCACGGTCGTCGCCCATCCCGACCCGGCCCGGGCCAACGCCGACATCCTGAAGGACCTCGAGCAAGGCGCGGCCTCCGTCCTCGTCCGCATCGACCCGACCGGCCGGAACGGCGTCGCCGTCGCTGACGCGCAAGGCCTGGCGCGCGTCCTCGACGGCGTGCTGCTCGACCTCGCCCCCATCGCCCTCGACGCCGGCTTCCTCGGCCCCAAGGCCGCCGACTGGCTGGCCGGCCTGGCCAAGGCCGCGCCCAACGCCCCCCTCGCCTTCCACATGGACCCCTTGAGCGCCTTCGCCCGCACCGGCGCCTCGCCCGGCCCCATGGAAAGCCACCTGGTCTCCGCCGCCACCGTCGGCGCGCGCCTGCTCGGCATCCACCCCAAGGCCAGCCTGATGCTGGCCAGCGGGGCGGTGGTGCATGAAGCCGGCGGCGGCGAGGCCGAGGAACTGGCGGTGATGACTGCCGCCGCCGTCGCCTACGCCCGCGCCCTGGTCCGCGCCGGCCTGACCATGGAGCAGGCCTTCGGGGCCATTACCCTGGGCGTCTCCATCGACGCCGAATACTTCACCGGCGTCGCCAAGCTGCGCGCCGTCCGCACCCTGTGGGCCCAGATCACGGCCGCCTGCGGCGTCGAGCTTCCGGCCCGCGTCGAGGTGCGTTCCTCGCACAGGATGCTGACCAGGAAGGACCCCTGGACCAACCTCATCCGCCTGACCGCCGCCGGCTTCGCCGCCGCCGTCGGCGGGGCCGACGCCTTGATCCTCGGCGCCTACACCGACGCGCTCGGCTTGCCGACCACCTTCGCCCGCCGGCAGAGCCGCAACACCCAGCTCGTGCTGATGGAAGAGTCGCATCTGGGCCGCGTCGCCGACCCGGCCGGCGGGGCCAGCTACCTCGAAACCCTGACCGACCAGATCGCCCGCGCCGCCTGGGGCGATTTCCAGGCCATCGAGGCCGAGGGCGGGCTGATCGAGGCCCTGAGCAAGGGCGTCGTCGCCAAGGCCGTCAGCGACACCCGCGACGCCTGGCTGGCCCGGCCGCACAAGATCCTCGGGGTCAACGCCTTCCCCAACGCCGACCAGACCCCGGCCGACTTCGAGACGCCCGACGCGACGGCCTTCGCCCTGCCCGTCCCGGAACTGCGCATCCCGGGCCCCTCGGCCCGCTGCCCGCCCCTGACCCCCGTCCGCCTCGCCGCCGCTCTCGAGGAGGCCTGAAACCATGCCGACCTTCCCCAACTTCGCCGACCTCGCCTTCGACGCCGACCTCAAGGTCGCCGCCCCCACCGACGGCGCGGCCTGGGACACCCCCGAAGGCATCCCGGTCGCCCCCTCCTATGGCCCGCAGGACGTCGACGGCCTCGACTTCCTGAGCGGCTATCCGGGCGTCGCCCCCTTCCTGCGCGGCCCCTATCCGACGATGTACGTCACCAACCCCTGGACGGTGCGCCAGTACGCCGGCTTCTCGACCGCCGAGGACAGCAACGCCTTCTACCGCCGCAACCTCGCCGCCGGTCAGATGGGCCTGTCGGTGGCCTTCGACCTGGCCACCCACCGCGGCTACGATTCCGACCACGAGCGGGTGAAGGGGGATGTCGGCATGGCCGGCGTCGCCATCGACAGCATCCTCGACATGCGCACCCTGTTCGACGGCATCCCGCTCGACAAGATGAGCGTCTCGATGACCATGAACGGCGCCGTCCTGCCGATCCTGGCCCTCTACATCGTCGCCGCCGAGGAACAGGGCGTGCCGCCGGAGAAGCTGTCCGGGACCATCCAGAACGACATCCTCAAGGAGTTCATGGTCCGCAATACCTACATCTACCCGCCGGCGCCCAGCATGCGGATCATTTCGGACATCTTTTCATACACTTCGACGCACATGCCGAAGTTCAATTCGATCTCGATCAGCGGCTACCACATGCAGGAAGCCGGGGCGACGGCCGACCTGGAGTTGGCCTACACCCTGGCCGACGGCATCGAATATGCCCGGGCCGGCGTGGCGGCGGGCATGGACATCGACGTCTTCGCCCCGCGCCTGAGCTTCTTCTGGGCCATCGGCATGAACTACTTCATGGAAGTGGCCAAACTTCGAGCTGCACGTCTCCTCTGGGCCCGCCTCATGAAGCGCGAGTTCAATCCCAAGGACAGCCGCTCGCTGTCCCTGCGCACCCACAGCCAGACCTCCGGCTGGTCGCTGGCCGCCCAGGATGTGTTCAACAACGTCTCGCGCACCGTCGTCGAGGCCATGGCCGCCGTGAACGGCCAGACCCAGTCGCTGCACACCAACTCGCTCGACGAAGCCCTTGCCCTGCCGACCGACTTTTCGGCCCGCATCAGCCGCAACACCCAGCTTTTCCTGCAGCTGGAAAGCGGCACGACCCGCGTCGCCGATCCCTGGGGCGGCAGCTACTACGTCGAACGCCTGACCCATGACCTGGCCGCCCGCGCCCTGGAACATATCGAGGAGGTAGAGACCCTCGGCGGCATGGCCAAGGCCATCGAACAGGGCCTGCCCAAGCTGCGCATCGAGGAAGCCGCCGCCCGCACCCAGGCCCGGATCGACGCCAATCGCCAGAGCGTCGTCGGCGTCAATCGCTACCGCCCGGAAGTCGCCGACGACATCCCGGTGCTGAAGGTCGACAACGCCGCCGTCCGCGCCGCCCAGCTGGAAAAGCTCCATCGCCTCAAGGCGGAACGCAACGAAGTCGGGACTCAGGCCGCCCTGCAGGCCCTCGAAGACGGCGCGCGCGGAACCGGCAACCTGCTGGCCCTCGCCGTCGACGCCGGCCGCGCCAAGGCGACGCTGGGCGAAATCAGCTATGCTCTGGAGAAGGTCTTCGGCCGCCACCGGGCGGAGATCAAATCCATCACGGGCGTCTACATGCAGGAAGCCGGTTCCAACCCCGCCGTCGCCCGCGCCAAGGCCATGGTCGAGGCCTTCGAACAGGCCGACGGCCGCCGCCCCCGCATCCTGATCGCCAAGATGGGCCAGGACGGCCATGACCGCGGCCAGAAGGTGATCGCCACCGCCTTCGCCGACCTCGGCTTCGACGTCGACATCGGTCCGCTGTTCCAGACCCCGGCCGAAGCCGCCCGTCAGGCCGTCGAGAACGACGTCCACGTCGTCGGCGCCAGTTCGCTGGCCGCCGGCCACCTGACCCTCGCCCCCGAACTGAAGGACGAGCTGGCCAGGCAGGGCCGCCCCGACATCATGACGGTGATCGGCGGCGTCATCCCGCAGCAGGACTGGCCGGCCCTGCAAGCCGCCGGCGTCGCCGCCATCTTCCCGCCCGGCACCGTCATCGCCGAGGCCGCCATCGACCTCCTCGAAAAACTCAACCGCCAGCTCGGCTACGAGCAGGCGGTCGCGGCGGAGTAGCGAACCATGGCCCGCGCCACCCATCCGCTGCGGGTGGCGCTGGCGATTCTGGCCGGCACGGTCTTCAGCCCGCTGTTCTTCGCCGTGGCGGCGCTGCTCGTCGCCTTCCTCGAGTCGCCCGGAGGCCTGCCGCCGAGCGTCGCGCCCGAGGTTGGCGGCGTCATCGTCATGTTGCTGTTCGTCTGGCTGACCGGCCTGATGTTCGGCGGGCCCATCGCCCTGGCCGCCCTGCTGGCGCTCTTCGGTCCGATGTGGTGGTTCCTCCACCGCGCTCGCGCCGCCGCCGCGACCTTCGTTGGTATGGCGGCGATAGCCGGCGGTCTGGCCGGCCTGCTGCTGCTTCTGTTCACAGCCGGAACGGCAGGAGCCGAGGCCTTCAAACTCATCCCCGCCTTCCTGATGACCGGGGCCCTGACCGGCGCGATCATGTGGCCCATCGCCTATGCCGGCGCCGCGCGCCGTCCGGACGTTCGGGCCCCTCTGCGGGCCGATTTCACCGCCGCCTGACCGGCGGGGGCTAGGAACCGGCCCGCCTCGCACCCTAGAATGGCGGCCTCGTTGGGGGAGACTTTCAAAATGTCGCTTGGCCGTCGCTTCGCCGCCGTCGCCGCCATCGTCGCCCTGGCCGCCACCCCGATGGCCGCCTGGAGCCAGGCCGCCGCCCCGACCCTGGAGCAGTTCAAGGCCGCCCAGACCGCCTACGTCACCCGGATCACCGAGGCCCAGGCCGGCCGGGCGACCTACCCTCGCCTCAACGATCCGAAGATCGGGCCGACGATGCGCACCGCGATGGACAATCGCGCGCTGTCGCTGGTCAACTTCTCCGATGTCGCCGCCGGCCTGCAGGTCTGCGCCCCGCCCGCATTGGCGACCCAGGCCTACGTTGTCGCCGGTCTCGCCGACCCGGAATCGGCGCTGACGGCGCCGACCGCCGACCAGCAGCTGCAGATCGGCAGGAACGCCGCCCTCTACCGCGACGAACTCAGTCTTTCGCTGTCCTTCATGGTCGATTGCTTCGGCCGCATGATGGGGCCGCTGGCGACCTTCTGGACCAGCCTGGACGAGCCGACCCGGGCCGCCCGCCGGTCGGGCGTCGTGCAGATCCGCGATGGCTCGGGCCAGGTCTACGAGGGCGGCATCACCATGCTGTCGGAAGCCACCTACAGCCCGCAGAACAAGGAACAGGTGCTGAGCGCCCTGATGCGCAACGGCGCCGCCTTCGCCGGCGTGATGACGCCGGCCCACCGCAGCCGGATCGTCGCCACCATCGACAAGACCGGAGCGGGGGCTCCCGCCGACATGCGGCCACGCCTGGCCCAGCTGCGCGCCACCTTCGCCCAGACCGCCTGCACCGGCCTCTGCGCGGTCTAAGGGTCCCAACTCCACGGTCTCTGCATCCGCTCTCCCTCACCGGCGCGCGGGCGAGCGCGCAAAAGCGGCTCCACTCAACGAGCCCCGCCATGCCCGCCCCCCGCCTCTCGCCCCGCCGCGTCACACTGGCCGCCGTCACCGCCTGGCTGCTGCCCTCGCTGCTCCTCGCCAACCTGATCATGATCGGCGACGCCTTCACCGCCACCGGGCCGGACGCCGACATGATCAGCGCCGCCGTCACCGCCTGGACGGCCGGGCCGGTCATGGGCCTGTTGATGGGCTGGCCCTTCCTGCTGGCCGCCTTCGCCGCCTGGGGCCTGCTGCACCACTGGCGACTGGCGACGCCCAAGGTCGCCGCCGGCGTCGGCCTGCTGTGCGGGGCCGCGGCCGGCATCGTGCTCGGCGGACGCGGCGGCGAGGCCCAGTGGATCTTCGCCGGCCCGGTCATCGGCGCCGTCACCGGCCTGGCCGTCTGGTGGGTCGCCTACCGGGGCGTCAGCCATGATCGCCTGTCCTCAAACGCTTGATCGAACGGTCCCGCGGTCGGAGGATACCGTCACATGACGCCACAGCCCCGCCAGACCAACCTGCTTCGCCTGCTGCTGGCCCTGACGGTGCTGTGGCTGCTGCCTTCCTACCTGATGGGCGCGGTCTTCCTCAGCCAGCCCAATCCCTGGTTCGCCGCCGAGATTCCCCCGGACCTGATCGGCCGACTGATCCTGCTGCCGATCTACGGGGCCGTGCTCGGCGCGCCTTGCCTGGTCGCCGCCGTCATCGCCTGGTTCGCCCTGCATCAGGCCAGGCTGGCCAGCCTGACGCTCGGAGCCTGCTGCGGCGTCGCCCTGACCGTGTTCTTCGCGGTCGCCTTCCAGCCCCTGCAGCCGGGGCCGGTCGCCGCCGCCCTGCTCGGCGGACCGCTGACCGCCGGCCTGGTCTGGGCCATCGCCTACGGCCGCCGCGCGCCGCCTGACCTCGCCCTGGCCTTCAGTTGAGGCCGGCCGCTTAACATCTCCCCCAAGCAGGCGTAACGTCGGTATCCGATCATTTCGCCAGGGGGCCTCATGTCGGCTCGTCGCTTCATCGCCGCCGCCGCGCTGCTCGCGGCGCTCATGGCCCTGCCGGCCGCCTCCCAGACCGTCCGCGGCCCGCCGACGGCAGGAGTCGCCGCCCGCGCCGCTCCGGCCGCC
>JAQGIK010000131.1 GCA_028291265.1 Caulobacter sp.
GGCGGCAGGGCCAGGTCGGCGGCGGTGACCGGCGGCACGTCGACGGCCAGGTCGATGCGGTCCATCAGCGGGCCCGAAACCCGGCCCTGGTAGTCGCGCTGGCAGCGCGGGGCCTTGCCGCAGGCCCCCTTGCCGGCCCCGCCGTGGCCGCAGCGGCAGGGGTTCATGGCGGCCACCAATTGAACACGGGCCGGATAGCGGATGTGGAAGTTGGCGCGGGCGACCATCACCTCGCCGGTCTCCAGCGGCTGGCGCAGGGAATCGAGGGCCTGGACGCCGAACTCGGGCAGCTCGTCGAGGAACAGGACACCGTTGTGGGCGAGGCTGACCTCGCCCGGCTTGGCCTTGATGCCGCCGCCGGTCAGGGCCGCCATGCTGGCGCTGTGGTGGGGGCTGCGGAACGGCCGGTCGCGGGTCAGGGTCCCCTTGGCGATCAGCCCGGCCACCGAATGGACCATGCTGGTCTCCAGCAGTTCGGCGGCGGTCAGCGGCGGCAGCAGGCCGGGCAGCCGCTGGGCCAGCATCGACTTGCCCGAGCCCGGCGGGCCGACGAAACAGAGGTTGTGACCGCCGGCGGCGGCGATCTCCAGTGCCCGCTTGGCCTGCTCCTGGCCCTTCACATCGCGCAGGTCCGGCCCGCCGCTCGACTGGATGACCTCGCCGGGACGCGGCGCGGCCATGATCTGCGTGCCCCGGAAATGGTTGATCAGGCCGATCAGCGAGCGGGGCGCGAGAATGCGGGTGTCGCCGGCCCAGGCCGCCTCCGGCCCGCAGGCTTCGGGGCAGATCAGGCCAAGGTCCATGGCCCCCAGCGCGATGGCGGCGGGCAGGGCCCCGGCCACCGGCGAAATGGTGCCGTCCAGCGACAGCTCGCCGATCGCCGCCCAGCCCTGCAGGGCGTCATGGGGGATGACGCCCATCGCCCCCATGATCGCCAGGGCGATGGGCAGGTCGTAGTGGCTGCCCTCCTTGGGCAGGTCGGCGGGGGCCAGATTGACGATGATCCGCTGGCCCGGCAGCGACAGGCCAAGGCCGGTGAAGGCGCCGCGAACCCGCTCGCGGCTCTCGGCCACGGCCTTGTCGCCGAGGCCGACGACGACGATGGCATGCTCGCCCCGCGTCAGTTGGACCTCGACGTCGACGCGGCGGGCGTCGACGCCCTGGAAAGCGACGGTGACGACCTTGGCGACCATGTTCCCCCGGCTCTGTGCTAAGTCGTTGAAGTTATGCCACTTATCCACAACTGCAGCACGAGACGCGGCTCAAAGCAAGAACAAATATAGAACCAGACGAGAAGCTGAGCACAAACAGTCACCTAGCTGTCACAAGCTGAGGTTCGGGAACACCGGTGTCAATCGAGGTGGTCGGTCGAACTGCGGTAGACCCGGCCGCGATCCTGGCGCTTGCGCTTCTCGGTCAGCACCACCCAGACCGAGCCGCCCAGCCAGACGATGACGCCGCAGAAGGCCGGAAAGGCGGTCTTCACCACCAGGACCGTCCCGGCCAGGGCGAAGGCGAAGCTGAGCAGGACCGGCAGGACCAGCCGCCGGCCGAACCAGCAGGCCAGCAGGGCCGGGACGATGGCCAGCAGGGCGGCCACGGCCAGCATGAACTCGAGGTCGAGGGTGACGGGCGGAGTGACGTCCATGCCGCCTGTTTGCCACCGGCGTGGTTTCACGACGGTTCACGGCCGACAGGAAAAGGCCGCGGCGCGGACCGCGCCACCCCCGTCGCCGGGTCGTCCTATTGGCAGCTGGCCGCAGAATCCTTGCGAAGGCCGCAGATGATGGCGTTGGCCTGGCCGTTGTCGGTGTAGGTCGCCAGGATCTGGCTCTCCAGCCACAGCCACTTGCTCCAGGTGTCCTTGCCGGCCATGTCGAACACCTTCTTGAAGTTGCCGTTGATCTTGGCCCGGTCCTTCCCGGCGCTGTCCTTGTTCAGGTAGGCGTGCTTCACCCGCGACTTGAAGAACCCGTAGTTGCAGTTCGCCGATTCCGGGAAGCCGTCGTAGCAGCCGGTGATCAGACCGTCCGGGAAGGGCGTGGCCGGCGTATTGGGATCGAGCCAGGGCGCCGGGTTGAAGTTGTTCAGCCCGCGCGGATTGTGGCGCGAGACGGCGCTGCCGCTGTCGGCCAGGTCGCCCCAGTTGGAGTGCGAATAGAAGTCCTCGGAGGCATGCAGGGCCAGGCCCATGTCCTCCAGCACATTGCATTTGGCCCGGCCCTTGGTCCCCAGATAGCTGCAGTCGTTGGCCTTGCCTGGCATCTGGTCGGCGCGCGGGACCCAGCGGCCGCTGGAATTCTTCTGGACCAGGGCGCCGGCGTCGCGCACCGCGTCGTTCAGCCGGGCGAAGATGTAGCTGCGGCAGGCCTCGAGCTTCTTCTGGGCGTCGGCCTTGCTCTGCGGATAGCCGTTCTCGTCATAGAAATCGGCCCCGTCGCAATGGTTCTCGGCCGACGACATCAGCCCTCTGGCGGGATTGTCCGGCGCGCCCACCGCGCCCCAGGTGCCATTCTCGCCGGCCAGTTCCGACATCGTCCAGGGCTCCAGCAGCGGGCTGCCGCCCGTCGCCATGCCCTGGCGGGTGATCCGCTCGTGCTCGGCGTCCTGGCCGAGACCACGGATGGTCCCGAAGCCGGTCGCGCCGACCATGATGAGCGCCACCGCGCCCGCAATCGCCACTCCACGCATATCCGCCCCCTGCGGCTGTGTTTCAGAGGCGAAAACCTTAACAATAAAACAGTGTTATGCAACCGTTGCGGGATTTCAGCGACTGGAGGCAGATCAGGCCGAGGCGCGGATTTCCTCGATGCGATCCCACATCGCCGCCGTCACGTCCGGCCCCCCGAAGCGCTTGAGCTGCTGGGCGCCGGTCGGGGAAGTGACGTTGATCTCGGTCAGGTAGTCGCCGATGACGTCGATGCCGACGAACAGCAGGCCGCGTTTCTTCAGGTCCGGGCCGATGATGGCGCAGAGCTCCAGGTCGCGAGCCGTCAGTTCGACCGCTTCCGCCCGGCCGCCGCGGGCCAGGTTGGAGCGCACCTGGCCATCGGCCGGCACACGGTTGATGGCGCCCACCGGCTCGCCGTCGACCAGCAGGATGCGTTTGTCGCCCTTGGAGACGGCCGGAATGAAGGCTTGGGCGATGACCTGTTCGCGGCCGATCAGGGCGTGCAGCTCCAGCAGGGCGTCGAGATTGGGATCGCCCTTCCTCAGCCGCACCACCCCCGAGCCGCCGCCGCCGTAGAGGGGTTTCAGCACGATGTCGCCGTGACGGGCCTGGAAGTCGTGGATGGCGTCGACGTCGCTGGTGATCAGGGTGGGAGGCTGCACGCCCGGGAAGGTGGTGACGTAGAGCTTTTCCGGGGCGTTGCGGACCTCGGTCGGGTTGTTGACCACCAGGGTGCGGGGATGGATGGCGTCGAGGAAGTGGGTGGCGGTGATGTAGGCCATGTCGAAGGGCGGATCCTGGCGCATCAGCACCACGTCGATCTCGGCCCCGAGGTCGAGCAGGACCGGCTCGCCGGCGGTGACATGGTTGCCCTTCTCGCGGCGGATGGTGACGGGGATGGCCCGGGCGAGGACCTTGCCCTCTTCGAGGCTGAGCTTGTCGGGGGTGTAGACCCAGAGCTTGTGGCCGCGTTCCTGGGCGTTCTCCATCATCAGGAAGGTAGTGTCGGTATCGATGTTGATCCCGTGGACCGGGTCCATCTGGACGGCGACGCGCAAGGTCATGGGAGCTCCGACGGTGATGGCCCGACTAACTTGAGGGGGCGAGGGGGCTTTCGCTAGCCCCTCTCCCCATCGCTGTCATCTCTTGAGGCCTGGCTCGTTCCAGCTCCTCTCCCGCGAGGGAGAGGAAGGGCTAGGAAAATCGCTCGCGCCTTTTGCGGCGATGGCTAGTTCAGTTGCATCCTGACCCGCTCACGCGCGGCGCGGGCCGACACCGCCGCGCCGCCGTCGAGGATCGTCGCCCGGCCGAGCGCTTCGAGCGCGCCGGCCAGAGCCCCCTGGCCTTCGCGGGCCCGGGCGACGTCGAGCCAGGGGCGGTGGTCCTGCGGGTTGAGCAGGGCCCGGCGCAGGGCCGAGCGTTCGGCGGCCGGCCAGTCGGCCCGCTGCTGGGCGCGGGCGAAGATGTTGTTCTGCAGGCGGATGAGGACGGCGCGGTCGCTGACCGGAGCCATCAGGGCCTCCAGCCGGCTGGCGACATCGGGGGTTAGCCCGGCGCGCAGGGCCCGGCGCGACAGCTCTGACGGCAGGACGATGCGGCCCTCGCTGAACGGGTCGAGCGCCATCGGCCCTTCGCGGGTCTCGATGCGCAAGAGGAAGTGGCCGGGAAAGTCGACGCCGTGCACCTGCAGTTTGCAGCCCCGGGCGGCGTGGATGTAGACGACGCCCAGCATCACCGGCAGGCCCTTGCGGCGTTCGACCATGTGGATCAGGTCGGCGTTGGCCGGGCTGTCATAGGTGATGACATCGCCCTCGAGGCGCAGGTCGCCGGCCATGGCCTCGGCGATGGCTTCTTCCGGGCTTTCCTTGTCGAGGCGGACGGCCAGCCGCTCGACGGCCTCGCGGCCCATCTCCAGGGCCGGGCCGGTGTCGCGGTCGGGGTCTTCGTGCACGGCGCAGGCCAGCGCGGCGTCGAACAGCGGGAAGGCCTCGTCCGAGGCCTCGCCGGCTTCCGCCAACAGCTTTTCCGCATCCTGCCGGGTCATCGCACCCCTAATAGCCGTCCGGCCAGGCGTCGGGAATATGACGCGGCCATTTGCCCGGAGAGAGGGCGATCAGGTCCAGTCGCACGGTAACGCCCTTGAGGGCCGGACGGTTCGCCGCCAGCTGGGCCCCGGCCCGGCGCAGGCGCTCGCGCTGGTCGACGCGGACAGCTTCCAGCGCCGCTTCGGGGGTGGTGCGGCTCTTGACCTCGACCACGGCCAGGGTCCGGCCCTTCAGCGCCAGCAGGTCGATCTCGCCCTGCGGCGTCTTCAGGCGAAAGCCGAGGATGCGGTAGCCCTTGGCCATCAGGGCCAGCGCCGCCCAGACCTCGGCCCGGCGGCCGGACAGGCGGGCGGCCCCGCCCCGCTGGCTACGGACCTGGTTCACTTGGCATCCTTCAGAGCGAGAGCCTTGCGATAGAGCTCGCGGCGATTGACCCCCAGGGCCTTGGCCACTTCCGAGGCCGCCTCGCCGGGCGGCAGGCGGGTCAGGGCTTCGGCCAGGGCGGCGTCGGCGTCAGCCTCGGTGGCGACCTCGTCCTCGCCCGGCCCGACGACGATGACGATCTCGCCCTTGGGATCGTTGAGTTTCGGATCGGCGGCCAGTTCGGAGAGGCGGCCGCGGACGCAGGTCTCGTGCAGCTTGGTCAGCTCGCGGCAGACCGCCGCCGGCCGGTCGCCGAGCACGGCGGCCATGTCGGCCAGGGAGGCGGCCAGGCGCGGCCCGCTCTCGAAGAAGATCAGGGTCGAGCGGATGTTGGCCAGTTCGCCCAGGAAGGTGCGGCGCCCGGCGGTCTTGGGCGGGGCGAAGCCGACGAACATGAAGCGGTCGGTCGGCAGGCCGGCCAGGGTCAGGGCCGCCAGCGGGGCCGAGGCGCCGGGTATGGGAAAGACCGCATGGCCGGCGGCGATGGCCTCGATGGCCAGCCGCGAGCCGGGGTCGCTGACCATCGGGGTGCCGGCGTCGCTGCACTGGGCGATGCGGGCCCCGTCGGCGAGAAGTTGCAGTATCTTCGGACCGACGCGGGCGGCGGAATGCTCGTCGTAGCGCTCCAGCTTCTTCTTCAGGCCATAGGCGTTGAGCAGCTTGGCGGTGACCCTTGTGTCCTCGGCCAGCACGACGTCGCAGGCGTTCAGAACGTCCAGGGCCCGCAAGGTGATGTCGCGCAGGTTGCCGATCGGCGTCGCCACCAGATAGAGCCCCGGGGCCAACGGGGCCTGCGACAGGGACGGCGGGGGCGGACGGTCGGCCAAGAGGGCTCCTTGCGGGTTTGCGAAGGGCAAGGGATAGAGACTCCTCAGGTCCACGCAAGGAGCGGCGCCGTTGGGCAAGTTCATCTTCTGGCTGGTGGTCATCGTCGTGCTGGTCCTGGCGGCCGTGTTCGCCTGGTGGTGGTTCGACGCCCGCTGGCGTCCGCAGACGATCACCAAAAACCAGGCCGAGATCGTCAGGATCCTCGAATCCAGCGGCTATGTCTCGCCGGGGCTCGGCGGGCCGAAGGCCTATATCGTCGTCTTCCGCAGCTGCCCCGACTGCATCCGCTATGTCGCCGAGGAGCTGCCCAAGCTGCAGGCGGCCGGGGTCGACACCCGCATCGTCGCCATCGCCCGGGCCGAGATCGGCGGGGTGGAGAAGTCGACGCCGCCTGAGCGCACCACCGTCGCCGAACTGTGGATCAACCGCAGCTGGCCGCTGTGGGAACAGTGGAACAGCACGGCCGTCGAGGCCTGGACCGCGCCGGGCCTGCACCCGGCCGACGGCGACATGGCGCGCACCGCCGTCGTTGAGGTTGGGCGGAAAGCCGTAGCGGATCTGAAGCCGCTGCTGTCCGCGAATGGCGTCCAGGTCGGCGAGGCGGGGGTGAAGTACCCGACGGTGATCTGGTGGACGAAGGACGGGGAGATGAAGGCCTGCGCCTGCGAGGATCCCCGGACGTATCGGTTCGTGCGCAAGGACCTGGGGGCGAAGGATCGCGCGCCTTAGGGGGCGGGACCGGCCGCACAAACTCTCCCCCCGCGAAGTGGGGGGAGGACAGGTTTCGAGCCTAAGCGAGAAACCAGGAGGCGGGCCCCACCGGCGGTAGGGAGGTTCCTCCTGAAACGGACTTGCCCCCCTTCCTGCTTTGTCGCATCCGCTCCAAAGCGGTCCTCCCCCCGCAAAGCGGGGGGAGAGTTTGCTTCAGCGCGCCGCCCGCGCTAACCGGGGCAGCGATGCCGTCCTCCGTCCGCACCGCCTATCGTGATCGCCTGAAGGCGGGCGAGATCCAGCCGGACGCGGCCCAGGAGCGGGCCGTCGAGGCGCTCGGCCGGCTGGAGGCCGACCTCGACCAGGCTGGCGAGCCGGGCTTCTCCCTGTTCGGCCGCAAGCCCAAGACCCAGAAGGGCGTCTACCTGTGGGGTCCGGTCGGGCGCGGCAAGTCGATGCTGATGGACCTGTTCTTCGACAGCGCCCCGGTCTCCAGAAAGCGCCGCACCCACTTCCACGGCTTCATGGGCGAGGTCCACGGCCACATCGACGCCTGGCGCAAGGGCGACGCCGCCGCCCGCAAGGCCCGTTTCGGCCAGAGCAAGGGCGACGACCCGATTCTCCCGACCGCCGAACTGATCGCCGACCAGGCCCGGCTGCTCTGCTTCGACGAGCTGCAGGTCACCGACATCGCCGACGCCATGATCCTGGGACGGCTGTTCGAGGCCCTGTTCGAGCGCGGGGTGACGCTGGTGGCCACCTCCAACCGGCCGCCGGACGACCTCTACAAGGACGGCCTCAACCGCCAGCTCTTCCTGCCCTTCATCGACATGCTGAAGAGCCGCATGGACGTGGTGGCGGTGAAGGGCCCGACCGATTTCCGCCTCGACCGGCTGAAGAGCGCCCGCGTCTGGCTCTCGCCCCTCGATCCCGACAACGAGCGGACCTTCGACGCCCTGTGGGCCGACATGCTGGACGGCCAGCCGGAGACCGGCGCGAGCCTGGAGGTCCTGGGCCGCAAGGTTCACCTGCCGCGCGCCAGCGGCGGCATGGTGCGGGCCGGCTTCGCCAGCCTCTGCGACACGGCCCTCGGCCCCAACGACTACCTGGCCATCGCCGGCCGCTTCCACACCCTGTTCCTCGAAGACGTGCCGCGCCTCAACCCCACCAAACGCTCGGCCGCCCGGCGGTTCAACACCCTGATCGACGCCCTCTACGAGGCCAAGGTGCGGCTGGTCACCCTGGCCGAGGTCGCCCCGCGCGACCTCTATCCCGAGGGCGAGGGGGCCTTCGAGTTCGAGCGCACCGTCTCACGGCTGGAAGAGATGCAGTCGGCCGACTGGCTCGAGCAGGACCGGGACTAGAGCCCGTCAGGCGGAAGTGTTTGCGGTTCCGCCGCCCGGACGGGCTCACGAGACACCATCAAAAAAATAACGGCGGATCGGGTTTCCCCGATCCGCCGCCATTCCCCCCGCGCTGGTCGCCGCTCCCCCCGAGCGGTTCAAGCCGATGAAGGGCGCTTCCATGCCATGGGCCCCGGGGCCCCGGCAGTGGAAATTTTCACGCCTGTTTCCGGGTCAGAGCAGCCAGCCGCCCTCGGCCGGCGTCGAGGCGCCGGTGAGGATGTTGGGCGCGCCGACGTCGCCGTCGAGCCGCAGCTGGTAGTCGGCCTTGCCGTCGCCATCGATGTCGAGGCGCAGGATCGTCTGACCGACGCCCGCGTCGTAGATCAGGGTGGCTTCACCGGCGTGCATGCCGAAGACGCTGACGAAGGCGAAGGCCTGGTCGCCGGCGACGCTGCTGTCGGCGTCGATGGCGGTCAGGTCGACGCGGTCGCCGGCACCCTGGCTGAAGTCGAGGATCTGGTCGGTCTGCAGCGCCAGGGCGCTGGAGCCGGACAGACGCACCGAGTCGGCGCCAATCTTGAAGACGTCCGAACCAGTGCCGCCGGCCATGACATTGTTGCCCGAGCCGCCTTCGAGGATGTCGTTGCCGCTGCCGCCGTTCAGGTTGTCGCTGCCGACGCCGCCGACCAGTCGGTCTTCGCCGCCATTGCCGATCAGCTTGTCGTTGCCGTCCAGGCCGAGCAGCAGGTTGGCGCCTTCGGTGCCGGTGATGGTGTTGGCCTCGGCGTTGCCCGTGCCGTTGGCGGCCGTTCCGGTCAGGACCAGGTTCTCGAAGTTGGCGCCCAGCACCCAGTTCAGGCTGGCGCGGACGGTGTCCGTGCCCTCGCCGGCCAGTTCGGTGACCACGTCCTTGGCGCTGTCGACGACGTAGGTGTCGGCGCCCTGGCCACCAGCCATGATGTCGTCGCCGGCGCCGCCGTCCAGGGTGTTGGAGGCGGCGTTGCCGTAGATGCGGTTGTTGCTGCTGCTGCCCGTGCCGTTGATGGCGGCCGTGCCGACCAGGTTCAGGACCTCGACGTTGCTGCCGAGCACGAAGCTGGCCGAGGCGTTGACCACGTCCTCGCCCTCGCCGGCCAGTTCGAACACCTGGTCGAGGCTGTTGTCGACCGAGTAGACGTCATTGCCGGCCCCGCCGCGCATGGTGTCCTTGCCGGTGCCGCCGATCAGGCTGTCGACGCCGCCGCCGCCGTTGATGACGTCGTCGCCCGCGCCGCCGTCCAGAACGTCGGCGTCGATGCCGCCGATCAGGGTGTCGTCGCCGACCTCGCCGTACAGCTTGTCGCCGCCGGCCCCGCCGTCGAGGATGTCGGCGCCGCTGCCGCCGAACATGGTGTCGACGCCGGCCCCGCCCGACAGGGTGTCGTCGCCGCCCATGCCGTAGACGAAGTCGTTGCCGGCCCCGGCGCTGAGCACATTGGCCCCGGCGTTGCCGGTCATGTGGTTGGAGAGGGCGTTGCCGATGCCGCTGATGTTGGCGACGCCGGTCAGGACCAGGGTCTCGACGTTGGCGCCGAGCAGGTAGTCGATGCTGGCTTCGACGGTGTCGGCGCCGCCGTTCAGCGCTTCGGTCACCGTGTCGCCGGCGTCGTCGACGACATAGGTGTCGTTGCCGAGCCCGCCGGTCATGGCGTCCGCGCCCTTGCCGCCGTCGAGGCGGTCGATGCCGGCGCCGCCGAGGATGACGTCGTTGCCGGCCCCGCCGAGCAGGATGTCGTTACCGTCGCCGCCGTCGATGAAATCGTTGCCGGTCAGGCCATTGACCGTGTCGCTGCCGATACCGGCCACCAGGTTATCGGCCAGCACCGAGCCCTGCAGGATGTCGCCGTTGCCGTCGACGCCGTTGATGGTGACGGTCACCGTGGCGGTGTCGCCGCCGGCCACCGTGTAGGTGAAGGTGTCGGTGGCGGTCAGGTTCTGGGCCCCCGAGGCCGCGCCGCTCAGCGAATTGAAGGCGCCGTTGGTCAGGTACTGGAAGGTGCCGTTGGCCTGCAGGGTCAGGTAGGCGCCCGAGGGGAGCAGAATCTTGACCCCGACGGCGGCGGCCTGGCCGTTGACTTCGGTGACGGCGAAGCCCGGATCGTCGGCGCCAGAGCCGTTGTCGGCCCGCACGTTGGCGACGAAGCCGGCGTTCTCGGCGACCGCGAAGGCGTCGTCCTGGGCCGGACCGATGCCGGGCGCCTTGAAGGCCTCGTCTTCGATGATCGACGGATCGATTGCCTTGATAGCCATGGTGTTAAGCTCCCGAACAGGCGCGCATTCCCGGCTCGGGAACCCCGCAAAAAGATTGAGCGGCGGACCTGCTCATGTTTGCCCGGGCGGCGGCAGTGGAAAAAATTGGTACGATTTTAGCCTGTGGCGCGAACATCTGGCCGGGCGCCGCCCTGCAATAGAAAATTAACCACGAATGACTGTCTGTCCGCCCGAAAACCCGCCGGACACTTGGCCTGATCTTCGCGATACCAATGTTCTTCGGACCCGCGTCGCGATCTCACCTTGCGGCAGGCTTGTCGCGAGTGGTTCGCAACAACCCGCCCCGCCGTTGACACCCGCGCCTTGGGGATTAAACGAACCCTCGTGTCCACAAGACCCGCCACTCCGGAATCCCCATGACTGAAGCCAATCGGGGCGTTCGCGAACGTCCGCGCTCGCCGCACCTGCAGGTCTGGCGCTGGCATGTGACCATGCTGACCTCGATCCTCAACCGCGTCACCGGGGTGGGCCTCTACGGCGCCTTCCTGATCGGGGCGGTCTGGGCGGTCTGCCTGGCGACGGGCCCGGAGGCCTACGCGACCTTCATGGGGATCATGGGCAGCGCCATCGGCCGCCTCGCCCTGTTCCTGATCACCGTCTCGGCCTTCTATCACCTGGCCTGCGGCGTGCGGCACCTGGTCTGGGACGCCGGCAAGGGCTTCGACCTCAAGACCTCGGACGCCAGCAGCTGGGCGGTGATCATCTTCGGCGTCGTCGCCGCCATCGCCGTCTGGGTCATCGCCGCCATGACGGGAGTCCTGTAATGGCCGGCCAGCACCGCACCCCCCTCTCCCGCGCCCGCGGCCTCGGCGCCGCCCACCACGGGGCCGGCCACTGGATCTCCGAACGGGTCAGCTCGATCGCCCTGATCCCGCTGACCCTCTGGGCCGTCTATGCCGCCATCCACCTGGCCCCGCTGGGCCGGGATCTCGCCATTCTGTGGATCGCCAGGCCGCTCAACGCCTTGCTGTTGGTGCTGACCTTCTTCATCGGCATCTACCACATGCATTCGGGCCTCCGCGTCGTCATCGAGGACTACCTCGAGACCATCGGGGCCCGTTCGGCGGCCCTGCTGGCCAACCTGTTCGTCTGCGTCCTGGCCGGCGGCCTGGCCATCTTCTGCATTCTCAAGATCGCGTTCGGAGGAGCCCTCTGATGGCGACCTACAGCTTCATCGACCACAGCTACGACGTCGTCGTGGTCGGGGCCGGCGGATCGGGCCTGCGCGCGGCGCTGGGCTGCGCCGAGGCCGGCCTGAAGACCGCCTGCGTCACCAAGGTCTTCCCGACCCGCAGCCACACCGTGGCGGCCCAGGGCGGCATCTCCGCCTCGCTCGGCAACATGGGCGAGGATAACTGGCGCTGGCATATGTACGACACCGTCAAGGGGTCGGACTGGCTGGGCGACCAGGACGCCATCGAATACCTGACCCGCAACGCCCCGGCCGCCGTCTACGAGCTGGAGCACTGGGGCGTTCCCTTCAGCCGCACCGAAGAGGGCAAGATCTACCAGCGCGCCTTCGGCGGCATGACCAAGAACTACGGCGAGGCCCCGATCCAGCGAACCTGCGCCGCCGCCGACCGCACCGGCCACGCCATGCTGCACACCATGTACGGCCAGGCGCTGCGCAAGAACGTCGAGTTCTTCGTCGAATACTTCGCCCTCGACCTGATCATGGACGAGGGCGTCTGCCGGGGCGTCACCGCCTGGAAGCTGGACGACGGCACGCTGCATCGCTTCCAGGCCCAGAAGGTCATCCTGGCCACCGGCGGCTACGGCCGCGCCTACCAGAACGCCACCAGCGCCCACACCTGCACCGGCGACGGCAACGCCATGGTGCTGCGGGCCGGCCTGCCGCTGCAGGACATGGAGTTCGTGCAGTTCCACCCGACCGGCATCTTCGGGGCCGGCTGCCTGATCACCGAGGGGGCCCGCGGCGAGGGCGGTTACCTGACCAATTCCGAGGGCGAGCGCTTCATGGAGCGCTATGCGCCGACCGTGAAGGACCTGGCCCCGCGCGACATGGTCAGCCGGGCGATGACCATCGAGATCCGCGAAGGGCGCGGCGTGGGGCCGAACAAGGACCACATCTTCCTGCACCTGGACCACCTGGACCCGGCCATCCTGCACGAGCGCCTGCCCGGCATCAGCGAGACAGCCAAGGTGTTCGCAGGCGTCGACGTGACCAAGGCCCCGATCCCGGTGCAGCCGACCGTCCACTACAAAATGGGCGGCATCCCGACCAACTATCATGGCGAGGTCCTGACCCTGAAGGACGGCAACGCCGACACCCCCGTGCCCGGCCTGATGGCGGTGGGCGAAGCGGCCTGCGTCTCGGTGCACGGGGCCAACCGCCTCGGCTCCAACAGCCTGATCGATCTCGTCGTCTTCGGCCGCGCCGTCGGCCTGCGCTGCGCCGAGACGGTCAAGCCCGGGGCCACCCAGCCGGAGATGAAGGACGCCTTCACCGACAGCCACCTGGCCCGCCTCGACCGCTTCCGCAACGCCAACGGCGGGGTCCCGACCGCCACCCTGCGCCTCGACATGCAGAAGGCTATGCAGGAGGACGCCGCCGTCTTCCGCACCGGCGAGACCCTGGAGTCGGGCGTCGCGCGGATCGCCAAGGTCCTGGCCCAGCGGGCCGACATCAAGACCACCGACCGCGGCCTGATCTGGAACAGCGACCTGATGGAGACGCTGGAGTTCGACAACCTGGTCGTCCAGGCGGCGGTCACCGTCGGCGGCGCCCTGCTGCGCCCGGAAAGCCGCGGGGCCCACGCCCGCGAGGACTATCCGGTCCGCTACGACGGCGACTGGATGATGCACACCCTGGCCTGGTTCGACGATGCGACGGGCAAGGCGACCTACGACTTCCGCCCGGTGCACAGCTACACCCTGACCAACGAAATCGCCTACATTCCCCCGAAAGCGCGTGTGTACTGATGGCCCTTACTGGCGGCTGCTTCTGCGGCCATCTGCGCTACGAGGCCTCCGGGACCCCGTTCGACGAGACCCTCTGCCACTGCGCCATGTGCCGGGGCACGACCGGGGCGCCGGCCGTGGCCTGGTTCACCGTGCGGCCGCGCGACTTCAAGTTCACCGAGGGCAAGCCGACCAGGTTCGAGTCCTCCGAGGACGGGGTGCGCAGCTTCTGCCCGCAATGCGGAACCCACATCCTCTTCCAGAGCACCAAGCGGGCCGGCGAGGTCGACGTCTCGACCTCCAGCCTCGACGATCCCGACGCCTGCCCGCCGAAGGACCAGACCTACACCGCCAGCCGGGTGCGCTGGATGGACGACCTGCCCAGCCTGACCAGCTTCCCGCGCACGCGCGAGGACGGCCGCTGATGACCCCCTTTGCCTGCCCCAAGGATCCCGCCTGATGGTCCAGCTCACGCTTCCCAAGAACAGCCGCGTCGGCAAGGGCCGCCACTTCGCCGCCCCTTCGGGCGCCAAGCGGACCAAGACCTTCAAGATCTACCGCTACGATCCGGAGGGTCTCGAGAACCCGCGCTGGGACACCTACGACGTCGACGTCGACGCCTGCGGCCCGATGCTTCTCGACGTCCTGATCCACATCAAGAACAACATCGACCCGACCCTGACCTTCCGCCGCTCCTGCCGCGAAGGCGTCTGCGGGTCCTGCTCGATGAACATCGGCGGCCGCAACACGCTTGCCTGCACCCACGGCTGGGCGGAAGTCCCCGGGGCGCAGATCACCATCGCCCCGCTGCCCAGCCTGCCGGTGGTCAAGGACCTGGTTCCCGACCTGACCATGTTCTACGCCCAGTACGCCTCGATCGAACCCTGGCTGCAGACCGAGACGCCGATGCCGCAGAAGGAGTGGCGCCAGGCTCCGGAAGACCGCGAGAAGCTGGACGGCCTCTACGAGTGCATCCTCTGCGCCTGCTGCACGACCAGCTGCCCCAGCTACTGGTGGAACGGCGAGAAGTATCTCGGCCCCGCCACCCTGCTGCACGCCTACCGCTGGATCATCGACAGCCGCGACGAGGCCACCGGCGACCGCCTCGACGCCCTGGAAGACCCCTTCAAGCTCTACCGCTGCCACACCATCATGAACTGCGCCCAAGTCTGCCCGAAGGGCCTGAACCCGGCCAAGGCGATCGCTGAGATCAAGAAGCTGCTGGCCGAGCGGGTGGTGTGACGGCCAGCGCAATTTTCGCTCTCCGCCCTCTGGGCGGAGGACGGTTCGGAGCGTGAGCGACGGACCAGGAGGCGGGCCGACCGGCGGCGGGGATTTCGCGCCTTCTTCTTCACCGACGGCGGCGGCTTTCGCCGGTCACGTCCGCCGGTGGATGTCCCGCCTCGGTTTGGCTCGCTTGCAGCGCTCGCCAAAGCCACGCCGCCCCAAGGGCGGAGAGCGGAGCTTCCGGATCGCCGCCTTCTTCTGGGGGGTGGCGGAAGCCAGTTTGTTCTTCGTCGTGCCGGATCTGTTGATCAGCTGGGTGGCGATGAACCGGGGCTTCAGGGCGGGGGCCTGGACCAGCCTGTGGGCGGCGCTGGGCGCGGCGATCGGCGGGGCGGTCATCTTCCTGTGGAGCGCAAACGACCCAACGGGCGCCCACCGCGCCGTGGCCGCCGTGCCGGCCATTTCCGAGACGATGATCGCGCAGGCCCAAGCCGACATCGACAGGAACGGCTGGTTCGTCGCCTCGATGAAAGGGCCGCTGACCAGCACGCCCTACAAGGTCTACGCCTTGCTGGCGCCCAGGAGCGGCGCGCCGCTGGCCGCCTTCGCGCCGGCCGCCCTGCCGGTGCGGCTGCCGCGATTTCTGCTGGTGGCGGGAGCGTTCGCGCTGATCGGGCGTCTGCTCAGGGACCGGGTCGACCGAAGAATCCTGTTGGCTGCCTTCACGTCAGGCTGGCTGCTGTTCTATCTGTGGTTCTGGCTCGCCCACCCCGGATAGACTCCGGCCAGGTCGAAGCCGCTTGCACAAAGGTGACGCAGGCGTCATTTTCTGTGCCAACAAGAAGGGGACGCGCGTTTGGCCGAAGTTCAGGCCCCGGATCTGAACAGCAGGGTGGTGATCGTCGGGGCCGGCCACGCGGGCGGCTCGGCGGCGGCCTTCCTGCGCCAGTACGGCCATACCGGCCCCATCGTGCTGGTCGGCGATGAGCCGCTGGCGCCCTATCAGCGGCCGCCGCTGAGCAAGGCCTGGCTCAAGGGCGAGGCCGACGCCGAGTCCCTGAGCCTGAAGCCGGCCGAATGGTACGAGGAGAACGACTGCCGCCTGATCCTCGGCGCGAGCGGCACGGCCCTCAATCGCGGCGCCAGACAGGTCACGCTCTCGAACGGCGCCACCCTCGACTACGACTATTTGGTAATAGCTAGCGGGGCGCGGGCGCGGATGCTGCCCATCCCCGGCGCCGGTCTGGCCGGCGTCATGGCCCTGCGCACGGCGGCCGACGCCGAGACCCTCAAGGCGGCGCTCGGCCCCGGCAAGCGGCTGGCCATCGTCGGCGGCGGCTATGTCGGGCTGGAGGTGGCGGCCTCGGCACGGGCCCTGGGCGCGGAAGTCGTGATCCTCGAGCGTGAGCCCCGGGTTCTGGCCCGGGTGGCCTGTGAGGCCCTGTCGCGCTTCTTTACCGACTATCACGAGGCGCGCGGCGTGACCTTCGAGCTCTCGGCCGGCGTCGAGGCCTTCGAGGGCGCAAATGGCAAAGTGACCGGCGTCAAGCTGTCGGACGGCCGCGTCCTGCCCTGCGACGCCGTCATCGTCGGCATCGGGGCCATCCCCAACGACGAGATGGCCAAGGCCGCCGGGCTGGAGTGCGTCAACGGCGTGGTGGTCGATGTCGAGGCCCGCACGGCCGACCCCGCCATCTTCGCCATCGGCGATGTCACCCACCGGCCGCTGCCGACCTACGGCCGCATGTTCCGGCTGGAAAGCGTGCCCAACGCCCTGGAACAGGCCAAGCAGGTCGCCTGCGCCCTCGTCGGCCGCCCCGGCCCGCACCCCGAGGTGCCCTGGTTCTGGTCGGACCAGTACGATCTGAAACTGCAGATCGCCGGCATTTCGTTCGACGCCGACCGGGTGTTGCTGCGCGGCGATCCGGCCACGGCGAAGTTCGCCGTCTTCCATCTGCAGGGCGATCTGGTCCGGGCGGTCGAGGCGGTCAACGCCCCGCCGGAGTTCATGATGGGCCGCAAATTGATCGAGCACCGCACCCCGGTGAACGTTGATAAGCTTGCAGACCCGACAATTTCCATGAAAGAGGTCGCAGCCTAGACGGCGCGGCAAGAAGAAGGTCCCAGAGGGAGCGTATGGCCAAGATCACCTACGTCGAGCACGACGGCACCGAACACACCATCGAGGTGAAGAACGGCATGTCCGTCATGGAAGGGGCGATCAAGAACAACGTCCCCGGCATCGTCGCCGACTGCGGCGGGGCCTGCGCCTGCGCCACCTGCCACGTCTATGTCGACGCCGCCTGGGAAGGCAAAACCGGCGAGAAGTCGGCGATGGAAGAGTCGATGCTCGACTTCGCCGAGAATGTCGAGGACAGCAGCCGCCTCTCCTGCCAGATCAAGGTCAGCGACGCGCTGGACGGCCTGGTCGTGCGGATGCCGGAAAGCCAGCACTAGAGCGCGTTCCGATAAGTGGGAACCGGTTATCGGACCAAACGCGCGACCAACAAGAGGCTAGATCGACAAGGGCCCACGACGCCGGCCGGGTACGCTTACCGGCGCCGTGAGCCCCCATCCCCCCGCGGCTGCAGGGGTCCCGGTCTTCCGCCTCGGGACCTATTCTATGTCTTCGGCCATCAGGTCGATCTTGTGGAAACCGCCGTCCTGCAGGGCGTTCACCACCCCCATGAACTGCTCGTACTTCACCTCCGCGTCGGCGCGGACGACGATGCGCTGCGCCTGGGGCAGGCCGACGATGCCGTTGGCCCTCATCGAGGCCGGCAGCGCCGAGGGAAGGGCTTCCAGGCTGGTCTGCGTGTCGCCGATGTAAACCGCTCCGCCTTGCTGCAGCGAGACGATGGTCAGCCTTGGCGGCTGCACCGTCCTGGGCGCCTCCGCCCGCGGCAGGTCGACGGGGATCGAAACCGTCGCCATCGGGGCGGCGACCATGAAGATGATCAGCAGCACCAGCATGACGTCGACGAACGGGGTGACGTTGATCTCGGCGTTCTGGCTGATCGCGAAGCGACCAGCGCCCGCGCCGGCGAGTTTGGCGGCCATAAGCTCTTCCTCCCATCGATATGAGATCAAGAGCGTAATATTTTATAGTTGTAAATAGTCTAAAGACCGAGTTCGCGCTGGCCGGTGTCGATCTGCGCCGCTTCGGGCAGGTGGCAGGTGAACACCGCCCCGGCCCCGGGCTCGCTTTCCAGGGCCACCCAGCCGCCGTGCAGCTCGACCAGCGACTTGACCAGGGCCAGGCCGAGGCCCGGGCCGCCGCGGTCGCGGCCGACGAAGCGGTCGAAGATGTGGGCCTGGACGTGGAAGGGGATGCCCCGGCCCGTGTCGGCGACGCTGATGCGCACCTCCCCCAGCGCCCGGCGGGCGGTCAGGGTGACCTTGCCCTGCGGCGGGGTCTGGCGGATGCCGTTCTCGACCAGGTGGTCGAGGACCTGGGCGAAGCGTTTGGGGTCGCCCCGGATCAGGCCGACCTCGTCCTCGCAATCGACGATCAGGTCGATCTGGCCGGCCTCGGCATGACGGCTCCAGCGTTCGGCGGTCTCGTTCAGCAGCTCGCAGACGCGGACGTCGGCCACCTCCAGGGCGATCTCGCCCGAATCGATGGCGGCGATGTCGAGGACGTCGTCGATGGAGCGGCCCAGCTGGGCGCCGGCGGTGCGCACGGCGGCCAGGTGGCCCCGGGCCCGCTCGGGCAGGGCGTCGCCCATCCGCTCGAGAAGTTCCGAATAGCCGATGATGGTGGTGAGCGGGGTGCGCAGTTCGTAGGAGACGTTGCCGACGAACTCGCGCTTCAGCCGCTCGGCCTCGGCCAGGGCATTCTCGCGGTCGGCCAGGGCGCTTTCCAGGCGGCGGGTGTCGGTGACGTCGGCGAAGGCGATCAGGGTGGCGCCGTCGGGCAGGGGCCGCGACTGCCAGGCGACGATGCGGCTGTCGCTGGTGCGGGCCTCGCCCGAGGCCGGGGCGCGGGCCTTCGGGTCGGGGTCGGCGATGCGGCCCTTGAGCTCGGACCAGAAGACCGCGTCATGCAGGCGCGGCAGGCAGCGCTCGACGACGCCCTCGAAATCCATGGCCCCTTCGAGATCGGCGGCGGGGATGTTCCAGAACTGGGCGAAGGCGTCGTTGTGCAGTCGCATCAGGCCGTCGGAGCCGAACACGGCGACGGCGTCGTTGAGCTTGTCGAGCGTCGCCTGCTGTACCTGGATGAAGGCGTTGTAGCGCGACTTCAGTTTCAGCTCGTCGGTGATGTCGCTGAACAGGAGCAGCACCCCGCCCAGCGGGTGGGGCTGGTGGACGACGCGCAGGGTGCGGCCGTCGGGCAGGCTCCAGAGGTCGTCGGGCTGGGCTTTCAGCGATTCGTAGCGGGCCAGCTCGCCGGCCTTCCAGCCGGCGTAGTCGACGGTCTCGGGCAGGCGGCGGCGCTGGCGCAGGCGGTCGAGAATCTCGCCGTGGGTCGGCGTCTCGGCCAGCCAGGCCGGCTCCAGGCTCCACAGCTGGGCGAAGGCGGTGTTGTGGAAGGCCAGCTTGCGGTCGCGGGTGAAGATGGCGACGGCTTCGGCGATGTGGTTCAGCGTCTCGTCATGGGCGGCGACGTGGCGTTTCAGCGCCTCGCGGACGTCCTCGGCCTCGGTCAGGTCGCGGGCCGACATGGCGACATCGCCGCCTTCCAGCGGCGCGGCGCGGACCTTCAGGGCCCGGCGGCGACCGCCGATGGTGATGCGCCGGACGGTCTCGCGGCGCTCGCCGCTCTCGGCCGCCTCGCGGGCCAGGGCGTCGGCTTCCGGATCGAGGGTCAGCTTGCGGGCGACCGCGTCGGCCAGGCTCTCGGCCCCGACCGCTTCCAGCCACAGCTTGTTGGCCCATTGCACGCTGCCGTCGGCGGCGGCGATCCAGGCCGGCTCGCCCACCCCGTCGAGGAAGCTGGCCAGCCGGGCGGCGGTCGGCAGGGCGGCCTCGCCGGCGGCCAGCGCCGTCAGCCGCAGCCAGGCCTGGGCCCCGGCGGCGCGGCCCTCGACCGAGACGGCGCCGAACGGGCCCCGGGCCTCGAAGGCGCAGGCCTCGCCCTTTTCGGTCAGGGCGCGAAGGCGCCGCGCATGATCGGGGTCGGCGCCGATCATCGCTTCCATCAAGGCTTGCGGGTCATCGTCCTCGAGGTCGAAGGCGGCGGCGCAGGCGGCCAGGGCCTCTTCGCCCGAGGCCAGGCGGGCGACGCCCTCGTCGACCACCACCAGAGCGCAGTCGAAGGCCTCGGCCGAGGCGCGGGCGGCCTGGGCCCCGGCGGTCAGCTGCTCGATCTGGTTTTCGAGGGCCTTGGCGCGCGCGTCACCGGCCCTGCGCTGCGCCACCGCCCACAGGGTCGCGCAGATCGCCAGGCTGACCGAACCGGTCGCCGCCGCGAGGATCAGGTCGGATGGACCCAAAGCCACTAGCCCCTCGAATCACCGTTAACCCTATGCCTCTAACCTGCTTCGGGCGAAGAGGCCGCTGGCGAATGGGCGCAGGCGCAGCCATATCAGGCAAATGACCGATTGGACGAACGCCGCCGCCCCTTCCCTGGACGATTTCGCCGCCCTGGCCCAGGCCGCCTTCGACGATCTGCCCGAGCCGTTCCGCAAGCTGGCCAAGGAGGCGGTGGTCCGCATCGACGACTACGCCGACGACGAGACGCTGGAGGCGCTGGGCATCGAGGACGTCTTCGAACTGACCGGGCTCTATCACGGCGTCGACCTCACCGAACGCTCGGTGTTCGCCACCGCGCCGCTGCCGCCGCGCATCTTTCTCTACCGCCGGCCGATCCTCGACGAATGGGCCGAGCGGGGGGACGTCACCCTCGGCGAGCTGATCGCCCATGTGCTGGTCCACGAGATCGGCCACCATTTCGGCCTGTCGGACGACGACATGCACCGGGTTGAGGACGAAGGGTGAACGAATCGGCTAGATTCGCCCCATGACCCAGCTGTTCGACATCCCCGCCCTGACCGACGGCGTCCCCGAGGCCCGGGTGATGCGCGGCGAGAACTACTTCGGCCATGGCTGGGTGGAGCTGGTCGACTATGGGCCGGGCGGGGTGCTGGCCCATGTCATGGGCGAGCGCGGCATCGCCTATGTGGTCGAGATGAAGAAGGCCGACGGCCGTGATGCGGTGTGTAGTTGCCCGGACTTCGAGGACTCGAAGCTTATCTGCAAGCACGTCGTGGCGACGGCGCTGAAGGCCAACGCGGTCGACGGCGCCGACCTCAAGGAGGCGGCGCAACGCATACCCCGCCTGCGCGACATGCTGGACATGGAGGGCCGCGACGACGCCGACGACCTGGCGCTGCGGGCGCGGCGCGATCCGGTGTTGCTGAAAGAGCTGGAGGGGTAGTGATTAACCGCGCCTATCCACCCCACCGTCGTCATCCTAGGCACAAGGCGTAGGATGACGACCGTTGGGGATTTGGGGACAGAGACCTACACGTTCACCGGCTGGCCGAAGCGCTCGCCGAGGTAGACGCGCCGCACTTCCGGATCGTCGATGATCTCCTGCGGCGAGCCCTCGAACAGCACCTCACCGGCGTGGATGATCGAGGCGCGGTCGATGATGTCGAGCGTCTCGCGGACGTTGTGGTCGGTGATCAGGATGCCGATGCCGCGGCCCTTGAGGTAGCCGATCACCTCGCGGATGTCGGCGATGGCCAGGGGGTCGATGCCGGCGAAGGGCTCGTCGAGCAGCATGAAGGCCGGTTCGGACGCCAGGGCGCGGGCGATTTCCACCCGCCGGCGCTCACCGCCCGACAGGCTGATGGCCGGGGCGGCGCGCAGGTGCTCGATGCGCAGCTCTTCCAGCAGGCTGGTGGTGGTCTTCCGCGCCTGGTCGCGATCGGGCAGGCGCATCTCGACGACGGCCATGACGTTCTGCTCGACCGTCAGCCCGCGGAAGATCGAGGCCTCCTGCGGCAGGTAGCCGACGCCGAGGCGGGCCCGCTGGTACATCGGCAGGGCGGTGATGTCGGCCCCGTCGAGCAGGATGCGGCCGTGGTCGACCGGGATCAGGCCGGTGACCATGTAGAAACAGGTGGTCTTGCCGGCCCCGTTGGGACCCAGCAGGCCGGCGACCTCGCCGCGCGCCAGACGCAGGGAGACGTTCTTGACGACCTGACGGTCGCCGAAGCGTTTGCCGAGGTTCTCGATGACGAGGCCGGCGCCCGTCGTCGGCGGGGTGACGTCCTTCATGCGCTATTGCGACTTGCCGGCCGGGAAGAGAACGGCCCGCACCCGGTTCTTGCTGCCGCGTCCCTTGGTCCCGGCGAACAGCTGCGACTGGCCCGTCTGCAGGTTGATGACCACCCGCTCGGCGCGGGCGACGTTCTCGCCCTGGACGACGACGACGTCGCCGGTCAGGACGATGACCTCGTCGCGGGCGGTGTAGACGGCGTGTTTGGCCCGGATCCGGCGGTCCGGCTGGACGTAGTAGACGTCGCCTTCGGCCACCAGGCGCTCGGTCTCGCCGCAGCCGTCGCCCTTCTTGGCGGCGTAGACGTTGACGGTCTGGGCGCGCAGGCGGGTCTTGGCCTGCATGGCCTCGACGTCGCCCTTCCAGATGGAGCGGCATTCCTGGGTCAGGACTTCCTGTTGGTCGGCGGCGATATCGAGCGGCGCGTTGGAGCGCGGGGCGATCTGGGCGAAGGCCCCGCCGGCCATCACCAGCGTCGCCGCCAGGGCGCTCACCGCCGCCATCACATGAACCTTGCGCATCGTCTGCCTTATTTCTCGATTCGGGCCCGGACCCGGCCCTTCATGATGACGCGTCCGGTCTCCCGGTCCACCTCATAGGAGTTTGCCTGAACCTGGCCAAGCGGGCCATCGCCCGAAATGCCCTTCTGGCCAGTGATCTTGCCCGTCCGGGTGTCGATTATGCTGTCGTTCGTGGCGATACGTTGGCCCTTGCCGTTGTCGATGCGGACATCGCCGGATAGACGCAGGATGCGGCTCTTCTCGTCATAGACGCCGCGCCGGGCGGTCATTCGCGACGGCGCCCCCGTCTCGCCGCCGAGGGTCAGCACCGGATCGGTCAGCACCACCTCCTGCATCAGGCTGTCGCTGCGGGCGGCCGAGCCGGCCCCGATCAGGAAGCTGCGGCCGTCGGCCATGCGGCCCATGAAGCGGGCGCCGACCAGCTTGATCTCGGTCTGGGTGATCTTGGGCAACTGATCGCCGGCCTGGATCGAACTGAGGGTGAAATAGCCGGCCAGGGCGATGACCAGCGCCCCCATCAAGGCCGGCAGGAACCAGCGCAGCACACGGATCAGGGCCGACCGGCGTCGCCAGGCGTCCATCCCGGTGTTGGGGCGGCTTTGGGGAATGGTGGCGGCGGCGGCGGTCATTGCGTTCCTAGATAGGGACGATTCAGCTGTGAGCGAAGATGTCGATGTCTTCCCAGCCGGCCAGGTCGAGCGTCGAACGGGCGGGCAGGAAGTCGAAACAGGCCTGGGCCAGGGCGGTGCGGCCTTCGCGGGCCAGCATCATCTCCAGCTTGGCCTTGGCGGCGTGCAGGTAGAGGACGTCGCTGGCGGCATAGGCCAATTGCTCCGGCGTCAGCGCGGCCGCGCCCCAGTCGCTCGATTGCTGGGCCTTGGAGAGGTCGATCCCGACCGTCTCCTTGACCACGTCCTTCAGGCCATGGCGGTCGGTGTAGGTGCGGGCCAGCTTGGAGGCGATCTTGTTGCACCAGACCGGGGTGGTGATGACGACCAGGTGCAGTTCGTAAATGCCTATGTCGAAGCGGCCGAAATGGAAGATCTTGGTCACCGCCGGATCGGTCAGCAGGGCCTTGAGGTTGGGCGCGTCGTAGGTCTCGCGGTTGAGCTGGACCATGTGGGCGTCGCCGTCGCCGGCCGAGATCTGCACCAGGCAGAGGGGGTCGCGCCGGAAGCGCAGGCCGAGGGTCTCGGAATCGACGGCGACGGATGTGACGCCCGCGAACAGGCCGGCGGGCAGGTCGCCGATGTGAAGATGATTGGCCAACTGATTTTTCTCTCTATGCGCGGGTCATACCATAAAGGCCGACACCTGCGAGACTAAGAGAGAAGGGGTGGTGCCCAGGAGAGGACTCGAACCTCCACGACCGTTAAGTCACTGGCACCTGAAGCCAGCGCGTCTACCAATTCCGCCACCTGGGCTCGCTAGGCATCCTTGTGGGATGGCCGCGAAGGCGCGCTCATTACGGCAGGGTTTGTGCGGGGTCAATGGCCGAGATTGCGATTATCGCCGGGGTCGTCTAAGCCCGCGCCAGTTCAAGCGATAGGCGACGCCATGCAAGGTCTGGTCACGGTTTTCGGCGGCACCGGTTTCATCGGCCGGCAGGTGGTTCGCGCCCTGGCCAGGACGGGCCTGCGGGTCCGGGCCGCGGCGCGCCAGCCGGGACGCGGCTATCGCCTGCGCATGCTGGGCGACGTCGGCCAGTTCGAGGTGGTCCAGGCCAACATCCGCGACAAGGCCTCCATCGCCCGCGCCGTCGAGGGCGCCGAGACGGTCATCAACCTGGTCGGCATCATGCGCGAGAGTGGCCGCCAGCGCTTCCTGGCCATCCACGGCATGGGCGCCCGCAACGTCGCCGAGGCGGCCGTGGCGGCCGGCGCCAAACGCCTGGTGCAGATCTCGGCCATCGGCGCCGATGCCGAAGGCGCGGCCAAGTACGCCCGCACCAAGGCCGAGGGCGAAGCGGCCGTGCGCGAGGTCTTCCCGACCGCAACCATCATCCGCCCGTCCATCGTCTTCGGTCCCGAGGACGACTTCTTCAATCGCTTTGGCCTGATGGCCGCGTTCAGCCCGGCCCTGCCGCTGATCGGCGGCGGTCATACGAAGTTCCAGCCGCTCTACGTCGGCGACCTGGCCGCCGCCATCGCCCAGGCCGCCGCCAGCGACGCCTTCGCCGGCCAGACGGTCGAGCTGGGCGGCCCGGCCGTCTATGATTTCAAGGCGCTGATGGCCTTCGTCTGCGCCGAGACCGGCCGCAAGCGCATCCTCGCCCCGCTGCCCTTCCCGCTGGCCGGCCTGCTGGGCATGGCCGGCGACCTGGCCGCCATGGTCATCGCCCCGCCGATCACGTCCGACCAGGTCGCGCTGCTGCGCACCGACAATGTGGTGACGACGGGGACGGGCCTCGAAGCCTTCGGCATCACCGGCAAGACCATCGAGTCGGTGGTCCCGGCCTACCTCTACCGCTACCGCAAGGGCGGCCAGTACGCGGCGACGCCCGAAGGGGCCTACTAGGCCCACTCGGCAAGGACGGCGGGATCGGTCTCACCGGTCGCGGCCCGCAACGCCTGCGCCCGCTCCGGCGCCAGCCGCTTCAGCGCCCAGACCGCCGCCCCCCGCACGACCGGGTTGGCATCAGCCAGCAGGGCCTCGACGTCCGGAACCAGCGTCGCGTCGCCGCTGTTGCCGGCCGCGTAGAGGACGTTCCGGACCAGCCGGTCGCGGCCGATGCGGGTCACCGCGCTCTTGCGGAACAGCCGCCGGAAGCCCGCTTCGTCGAGCCGCGCCAGATCCGACAGCGACGGCTCCTCCAGCTCGCTCCGGGCCTGCAGCCCGACCTCCCGCGCCGCCACCGCGAACTTGTTCCACGGACAGACCGCCAGGCAGTCGTCGCAGCCATAGATGCGGTTGCCCAAGGCCGGGCGCAGGGCCGCATCGATCGGCCCTTCGTGCTCGATGGTCAGGTAGGAGATGCAGCGCCGGGCATCGAGCTGGAACGGGGCCGGGAAGGCGTTCGTCGGGCAGATGTCGAGGCAGGCCCGGCAACTCCCGCAGGCATCCTCGCTGGCCGCATCGACTGGCAGATCGAGGCTGGTCAGCACCGATCCGAGGAACAGCCAACTGCCCAGCTCCCGAGAGACAAGGTTGGTGTGCTTGCCCTGCCAGCCGAGGCCGGCCCGCTGGGCCAGGGGCTTTTCCATCAACGGCGCGGTGTCGATGAACACCTTCACCTCGCCGCCGTACTTGGCCTTGATCCAGCCGCCGAGGGCCTTCAGCCGGCCCTTGATCAGCGCGTGGTAGTCGTCGCCCCGGGCATAGGCGCTGATCAGCCCGTTCGAGCGCCGCGCCAGACCCTCCAGCGGGTCGCGGTCCGGTCCGTAGGACAGGCCGACGACCACGGCGCTCTTCGCCTGCGGCCACATGGCGGTCGGATGCACCCGGCGATCCAGGGTCTCCTGCATCCAGGCCATGTCGCCATGGCGGCCGGCCTCGACGAATTCTTCCAGCCGGGCCCCGGCCGGCCAGGGGTCGGTCGCCGAGGCGATGCCCAGCGCGTCGAAGCCCAGCCAGGCGGCGCGGGCGCGGATGGCTTCCACGCGGTCCTGGGTCGGCTTGAAGGGCGGGGCGGCGGTCACGGGCGTTTCAATAGCCCGGCCAGGGGCCTCTTTAGAAGTCCAGGTCGTCGTAGTGGCCGGCCGGCGCCAGGCCCGGCCAGCGGTCGGCCAGCAGCGGCCGGAAGCAGGGCCGCGACTTGAGCTTCATGTACCAGGTCTTGGCGGCGGGGAAATCGCGCCAGGGCACGTCGCCGAAATAGTCGATCACCGACAGGTAGGCGGCGGCCGCGAAATCGGCCAGCGACACCCGCTTGCCGGCCAGCCAGTCGCGTTCCCGCAGCAGGGTCTCGAGATACTGCAGGTGCAGTTTCAGCCCGTCGCGACCGGCCCGCAGGTTGGCCAGGGCCGGGGCGCCAAGGCCCAGCAGCCGTTTTTCCATCTTCTCGTGCAACAGCAGGCCGGCGACCTCGAAGTCGAACTTGCGGTCGAACCACTGGACGATCCGCCGCGCCTCGGCCCGCTCGGCCGGCTCGCGGCCGAGCAGCGGCGGTTCCGGATAGCTCTCTTCCAGATGCTCGAGGATGGCGCGGGCCTCGCAGACCACCACCCGCACGCCATTGCTGACCTCGACCAGCACCGGCGGCACGCCGGAGGGGTTGAGGGCGAACAGCTCCTCTGGGCCTTCCCAGTAGCGGACCACCTGGTCGCTGAACGCCAGACGCTTTTCGCCCAGCGCCAGCCGCACCTGGCGCGAGGCCGGGTCGAGGGGGAAGTGGTAGAGGGTGCGTTCGACGCTCATGGACGGGGACAACTTAAGCCGGGTGTCCCCGCATTGCGCCCATTCGGATTAACGCGTCGTTTACTACGCCGCGATCCTGGGAGTAGGCCCGACATATTCCGACTGCGGCCGGATCAGCCGCCCGCCCGCCAGTTGCTCCCGCGCGTGGGCCAGCCAGCCGGCCGTGCGGCCCATGGCGAAGACGCCGGTGAAGGTTGCCGCCGGAAAGGCCAAAGCCTCCAGCAGAAGCGCGGTGAAGAACTCGACGTTGACGTCGAGCGGGCGGTTGGGCCGATGCTCCTTGAGGATGGCCAGGGCCGCCGCCTCGACCGCCTCGGCGAAGGCCAGGCGGCCGGGCAGGCGGCCCGACTCCTCCGACAGCCGCCGCACCGCGCCCTTGAGCGCATCGGCCCGGGGGTCGCGCACCCGGTAGACCCGGTGGCCAAAACCCATCAGCCGCTCGCCGCGATCGAGCGCCGCCTCGATCCAGGGCCGGGCGTTTTCGGGCCTGCCGATGGCGTCGAGCATCTCGATCACCGGCCCCGGCGCGCCGCCGTGCAGCGGGCCCTTCAGCGCCGAGATGCCGGCCAGCACGGCGCTGGTCAGGCCGGCGCGGGTCGAGGCCACCACCCTGGCGGCAAAGGTCGAGGCGTTGAGGCCGTGGTCGCAGACGGTGACCAGGTAGCAGTCCAGCGCTTCCGGGTGACCGGCCGGCGGGGCCTTGCCGTGCAGCATGCGCAGGATGTCGGCGGCGTGGCCGAGGGCCGGGTCGGGCGCCACCGGCGCGTCGCCGGCCTGCAGCCGGACGATGGCCGGGGTGAACACGGCCGGGGCCGCGATCAGCCGCAGGGCCGTGGCCAGGTCGTCGCCGTCGGCCAGCCGGGCGGTCAGGGCGCGCATGGCCTCGACGGGGCCCAGGGCCAGCAGGCCGTCGTCGACCGCCTGCACCTCGTTGAACGCCTCGACCCGGGCGCGGCCGAGAGCGGCGGTCAGGTCGTCGGGCAGATCCTCGTAGAAGCCGTCGAACAGCAGCCGCACCACCTCCTCGTAGCGGGTGGTCCCGGCCAGCTGGTCCAGGGTCCAGCCGCGGATGACCAGCCGGCCGGCCTTGCCGTCGACATCGGACAGCACGGTGCGCGCGGCGACGACGTCTTCAAGTCCGTCGGACATGACATTGATCCCCTTCATTCGATCTTGTTCTGAAGGCGAAATCGGACCAATGTTGATCAACGTCAATCTTGATCAATATAATCAATGTCAACCGACTGGATCGACCGCGAGACCGCCCTGCATCGCCTGGGCGTGCGGTCGCAGACCCTCTACGCCTATGTCAGCCGCGGCCGGGTCGACGCCCGACCCGACCCGGTCGATCCCCGCCGCAGCCTCTACCGCGCCGCTGACATCGGGGCCCTGACCGACCGCCGGGCCCGGGGCCGCAAGGCCTCGGCCGTGGCCCAGAGCGCCATCGCCTGGGGCGAGCCGGTGCTGGCCAGCGCCATCACCACCATCTGGGGCGGCCGCCTCTGGTACCGCGGCCGCGACGCCGCCCAGCTGGCCGAAACCCAGACCCTGGAGGCGGTCGCCCGCCTGCTGCGCGGCGGTCATGGCGCGGTCCTGAAGAGCGTCGAGCGCAGCGCCCCGCCCGCTCTGCCCGACGGTCGCGCCCGGCTGTTCGCCGCCCTGGCCGCCCGGGCCGCCGCCGAGCCGCCGGCCCGGG
>JAQGIK010000138.1 GCA_028291265.1 Caulobacter sp.
CGGAGCGGCCTCGGGCGCGGCCGGGATCGGCACGGGCGTGGTGGCGGCGCTTTCCACCGGACCCGGGGTCGGCATCGGGGTCGGCGTCGCGGCCGGCGGGGTAGCGACCGTGGTGGTCTCCAGGCCCTGGTTATTGCCGTTCAGCAGCACCACTGCACCGACGCCCAGGGCGATGACGCCGGCGATCCCGGCGATGATCAGCGGACGGGTGGCCGAGCCGCTGCGGCGGGCCGTGGTCCGCTCGCCGAAAGCCGGGGCAGCCATGAAGCTGGTCTCGGCCGCCGGGGCGGCAGGCGCCGTGCGGACGGTGGTGTCACGGGTGAAGGGCTTGGCGGCGGGCTCCGGGGCGCGGGTGCGCACGGGCTCGCGGGCAGGGGTCGGGGTCCGGTCAGCAGTGCCGCCGTCACCGAATAAGCCGCGGGCAGTCTCACGATAGATGGCCATTGACGGCCTCCTCTCTTCTAATTGCTCGGGGAACCTAACGAGGTTCAGCGGAAGGAGTTCCGTCCAAACGTCGAGCGAAGGCGATCGATTGCGAGGAATGTCTTCGCAATGCCTTGGCGTTCAAGGCTTTATTCATAGAAATAAAAATTGACGACTATCCGGCCTTGAGAAGTCTATTTGAACATCTCGCCGCTATTCTGACCACGCCTCGCCATGATTCCGCCGTTTCCGGGCGACGCCTGCGGAAAAACTCGCCTGTCAGGTGAGGCGTCGGCGCCACGTTCACACCGCCTCAAGACCTGTGGGCCAACCTCGCCTTGACCGGGAGCGAGCCCGCCGGGCATTGCTGAGGGGGCGTTGATCAGAGGGGCTTTGCCATGAAGCTGAGGGCGCGGCTGGCGCGGGACTGGAAGTTCTTCCAGGGGCTTCGGCGCACGCTGAAATGGGTCAAGCCCATTGCCCCCGACTCCAACAACCTGATCTGTGACGACCTCGAGCGGGCCGTCGACGAACACCGTGACCGCCCGGCGATCACCTTCGAAGGCAAGACCGTCAGCTACGGCGAGATGGACGCCATCGCCAACCGCTACGCCCACTGGGCCAAGGGCCAGGGCATCACGCGCGGCCAGACGGTGGCGCTGTTCCTGCCCAACCGGCTGGAATACCTGCCGATCTGGTACGGCCTGACCAAGGTCGGCATCGCCACGGCGCTGATCAACAACAACCTGACCGGGGCGGCGCTGGCCCACTGCCTGAACATCTCCGGGGCCCTGCACTGCATTGTCGACGCCGAGACCTCGCCGACTTTCGAGGCGGTGCGCGGCCTGCTGGCCCGGCACATGAACCAGTGGACGCTGGGTCCCGTCACCGGCGACCGGCGCGACCTGACCACGGCCCTGAAGAGCTGCAGCCAGCTTCGGCCCGACCGGCTGACGGCGCGGGGCGACCTGCGGGCCAGGGACACGGCGCTGTTCATCTACACCAGCGGCACCACGGGCATGCCCAAGGCCGCCCGCATCAACCACATGCGCGCCCAGCTCTACATGCGCGGCTTCGCCGGCTCGACGGGGGCCGAGAAGACCGACCGCATCTACCAGGTGCTGCCGCTCTACCACGCCACAGGCGGCATGTGCGCCATGGGGGCGGCATTGCTGACCGGCGGCTCGATCGTGCTGAAGCGCAAATTCTCGACCACCCATTTCTGGAGCGACGTGGCGGCCGAGGGCTGCACCATGTTCGTCTACATCGGCGAACTGTGCCGCTATCTGGTCAATGCCGAGCCGCATCCGGACGAGCGCAATCACCGGATTCGCCTGGCCTTCGGCAACGGGCTGCGGGCCGACGTCTGGGCGCAGCTGCAGGAGCGGTTCGGCATTCCGGAGGTGCTGGAGTTCTACGGCGCCACCGAAGGCAATGTGTCGATGTTCAACTTCGACGGCACGGTCGGCGCCATCGGGCGGATTCCCAAGTGGCTGAAGAAGCGGGTCAACGCCCGCATCGTGCAGTTCGACATCGACAGCGAGCAGCCGATCCGCGGCGCGGGCGGCCTGTGCATCGAGTGCGGCCCCGGGCAGGTCGGCGAATGCATCGGCAAGATCGACGCCGGCGACGCGCGGACCAACTTCACCGGCTATGCCGACAAGGCGGCGACCGAGAAGAAGGTGCTGCACGACGTCTTCGAGAAGGGCGACGCCTGGTTCCGCACCGGCGACCTGATGCGCAAGGACGAGGACGGCTACATCTTCTTCGTCGACCGCATCGGCGACACCTTCCGCTGGAAGGGCGAGAACGTCTCGACGGCGGAAGTGGCCGAACAGCTGGCCCAGGCCCCGGGCGTACTGGAGGCCAATGTCTATGGCGTGCCGGTGCCGGGCCAGGACGGCAAGGCCGGGATGGCGGCGCTGACCGTCGACGACGACTTCGACGTGGCGACCCTCTACCAGCGGGTCGAGAAGGACATGCCGGCCTACGCCCAGCCGCTGTTCATCCGCCTGCAACGGCAGATCGAGACGACGGGGACGTTCAAGTACCGGAAGATCGACCTGGTCGAGGACGGGTTCGACCCGGCGCGGACCAAGGACCCGATCTTCTTCAAGAGCCCGGTCAAGAAGACGTACGTGAAGCTGACCAAGGCGACGTACGGCAAGCTGCTCGAGGGTGGTCTGAAGCTGTAGGGCGGACGCGGGCCTATCGAAGCGTCTATTGTACCATGGTGAGTAGATTCATGTTGTTGAATCTGCTTGGTAATTTCGCCTATCGATAACCAATCGGCCGACGGCGCAGGTCCAACTTTTCGTCCGTCTGCAACCCCGCTTGCACCTACCGGAAACCTACCTGTTGCGGCCGGCTCGGGGTGGGCGAGCGTGAGGCGCATCCGCGAGGTTTTTGAATATGTATAGACATATTCAAAAGCCCGATCAGCGCCTTCATCTATCCAGGAAACACCAGATACCCCGTCTTCGGGAAGTGGACGTGGACCGTGCCCACCGCCGGGTCCTCGCGAGCGATGACGGTGCGGTCCAGCGCGGCGGCGACCAGGGTTCCGCGGATGGGGTCGCGGCCATAGTCGTCGGCCATGACGGTGACGGCCTGGCCGGGGGTCAGCGCCTGCGGATTGGCGGCGTCGTGGGCCGGAGCGGGGGCCGGGTCGGCGGCCTTGGCGATGGCCAGGGCGTCGGCGCCGGAGAGGGCGGTGCGGGTTCCGTGGCCGAGGGCGGCGACGCGGGCCTGCCAGTCGTGCAGGCGGGGCATGCCCTGGGTGAACCGTTCGACCAGGGCCGGCAGGCTGCGGCCGAGGAACCAGACGTTCATGTAGGCGGCGATGTCGGCGAGGCCCGCGGAGGCGCCGGAAAGCCAGGGGGAGACGACCAGCTGGTCCTCGATCCAGGCGGCCTGGGCCCGCCACTGGCTGGTCAGGGCCGGGGCCACCGACTTCATGGCGGCGGTGTCGAAGGGCCGGCCGGACAGGGCCTCGCGGTCCTTGATGAAGTCGGCGGGGACGTGGTCGCCCAGCTCGCCGAAGATGACCGGCACCGTGGTCTGGAAGAACAATCGGTCGGCCCAGAGGTTGATCGCCCAGTCGAGGCCGCCGCGCACGGCCGGGGTCTCGGGATAGCGGCGCTCGAGTTCGGCGAGGATGACCTGGGTGTCGCAATAGACGTCGGCGCCGATCTGCAGGGCCGGGGTGCGCCGATAGCCGCCGGTCAGCGGCGTGAAGTCGGGCTTGGGCATGATCACCGGGATTTCCACCGACGACCAGCTGAGACCCTTGAGGCCGAACAGCAGGCGGACCTTCTCCGAAAACGGCGAGGTGTCGTAGTGGTGCAGGATCGGCGTGGTCATGGGCGGCTCCTCGATTTTTCGTGACCATAGGCCGGCGGACGGAGCGTCAACCAACTTCATTTCGTCGATGATAGAAAAGCACTTTACAATACAAAGTGACTTGGCTATATCCGGGACACACTCAAGGGCTTTTCGAGGATTCGCCCCATGACCAAAGATCAGATCCAGTCGGTCCGTGACGATATCGCCTTCATGCGGGCGCTGGCCGAGGAGGGGACGCAGGTCCCGCTGCTGGGCGGCGGCATCACCCTGGCGGCGGGGTTGATCTTCGGGGCGGCCTCGGTGGGTCACTGGCTGATCACCGAAGGCATCCTGAAGGTCAGCGAATGGGCGCTGATGGCCGACTGGGTCGGGTCGGGGATCATTTTCGGGGTCATCTGCCACCTGCTGATCAAGCGCAGCACGTCTCAGCCGGGGGCCAGTTCCTCGGTCAACAAGGCGACCGGTTCGGCCTGGTCGGCGGTGGGGTTCACCATCTTCACGATGTTCCTGGCGCTGATGGCCATGGCCTTCGTCACCAAGAACGGGGCGATCTTCAACGTCTTCCCGGTGCTGATCCTGGCGCTGTACGGCGCGGCCTGGACGGTGGCGGCGGACCTCAGCGGCAAGGTCTGGATCCGCATCGTGGCGCTGGGCTCGTTCGCGGCGGCGGTGGCCATGGGGCTGTTGGCGGCGACGTCGTACCTGATGCTGGCCTATGCGGCGGCGCTGCTGCTGCTGGCCGCCCTGCCCGGGTTCATCCTGCTACGGCAGGAACCGTCGGACACCATCTAGGCCCGGGCCCCAGAAGAAAGGTCCGCGTCATGGACGAGTTCGACATCGACAAGATCGACGAGGTCATCCACGGCCGGGTGCGGCTGGGGATCATGGCCTACCTGTCGGGGGCCGGCTCGGCCGACTTCAACGGCCTGAAGGCGCGGTTGCAGGCGACGGACGGGAACCTGTCGGCGCATTTGCGCAAGCTGGAAGACGCGGGGTTCGTGGCCATCGACAAGAGCTTCGTGGACAGGAAGCCGCTGACCCGGGTGAGCATCACCGAGAGCGGGCGGAAGGCGTTTGGCGGCTACCTGGACGCCATGGCGGCGTTGGTCGAGGCCCGGGAGGCTTAGGGGCTGCCAAGCGCAGCCCTTCTCCCGCTTGTCGGGAGAAGGTGGCCCCCGAAGGGGGTCGGATGAGGGCAGCGTCCGGCTCTTGACGAGCAGCGCTTCATAAATAAATGTTCTGTTTATGTTCACGATGCAGAACCAGATCCGTGCGAAGGTGATGCGAAGCGAGCCGACCTCGAATGAGGCTTGGCTCTGGAAGCATCTGCGGGGACGGAAGCTGGCCGGACTGAAGTTCCGGCGGCAGGTCCCGATTGCCGGTTACATCGCGGATTTCCTCTGTGTGGAGGCGCGGTTGATCGTCGAGGCCGACGGACCGACGCACGAAGATAGCTCCTACGACCGGGAGCGGGACGCCCGCCTGCTGATCGCCGGGTATCGGGTGCTGCGGTTCAAGAACACGGAGATCGGCAGCGATACGGCGAAGGTGCTCGACACCATTCGGATCGCGGCGGGGCGTTAGTCCGGCTGGGCCGGTGCTGCCCTCATCCGACCCCCTTCGGGGGCCACCTTCTCCCGACGAGCGGGAGAAGGGACCGTTGAGGTGGTGCCGACAGGGATCAAAGAAAAAGCCGGCTCCGCGGGGAGCCGGCTTTCGCTATTTGGGTGCGTAGGAAGTCCTACCTCACAACCTTCCCATCCGCGTCGACCACGATCACCGGGCCATAACCCAGCCCCCGCAGGTCCTTCTCGATCCTGGCGCGGTCGCCGACCACCACCCAGATGACGTCGTCGGCCTTGACCACGCGCTTGGCGGCGGCGTTGACGCCGGCCACGTCGACGGCCTTGAGGCCCGGGGCGTAGAGGTCCCAGAAGTTGGCCGGGCGCTCCAGGGTGTAGAGGCTGGACAGCGAGCCCAGCACAGCGCCGCCGGTTTCCCATTGGCCGGGCAGGGACTGGGTCATGTCGGTCTGGGCCTTGGCCAGCTCGTCGGCGGTGATCGGCCGGGTCGTGCCGACCTCGGTCAGCTCCTTGCGGAACTCGACCATCGACTCCCTGGTCTTGTCGGTCTGGACGCCCGAGAAGGCGACGAAGGCGCGGGGGCCGAGCGCGCCGGACATGAAGCTGGACGCGCCGTAGGACCAGTGCTTGTCCTCGCGCAGGTTCATGTTCAGCCGGCTGACGAACGAGCCGCCGAAGACGTTGTTCAAGAGCTCCACCGACCGCTCGTTGCTCTCGTCGCGGGCGGCGGCGGGGATGGCGGCGAGGATGGTGGTCTGCTGGGCGCCGGGCTTGTCGACCAGGTAGATCGCCTTCTGCGCCGGAGCCGGGGCGGGGATGGTCGCCCGCACCGCCTGGGTCGGCGACTTCCAGGCCCCGAAGCGGGCCTCCAGCTTGGCGGTCAGCTCGGCCATGGTGATGTCGCCGACGCCGACCAGCATGGCCCCGTTCGGGTTCAGCTCGGCCTTGTGGTAGGCCACCAGGTCCTCGCGGGACACGCTGTTGATCGTCTCCTCCGTAACGTTGATCCCGTAGGGGTGGGTATCGCCGTAGACCTTGCCGGCGAAGACCCGGAAGGCCACCGACTGCGGCTGCTGCTTGGAGCGTTGCAGGGCGGCGATGTCGAGCTTCTTGAGGCGGTCGAGTTCGGCCTGCGGGAAGGTCGGGCGCAGGATCACGTCGGCCATCAGGTCGAGCGAGGGATCGAGATTGGCCTTCAGCGACGACAGGCTGACCGAGGAGAACAGCACGCCGCCGCTCGTCGACAGGCTGGCGCCCAGTTCCGACTGCTGGCGGCTGATGGTCAGGGCGTCGCGGGCGCCGGCCCCTTCGTCCATCATGTTCATGGCCAGGCTGGCCACCGAGCGGTCACCGGCCGGCAGGTTGGCGTAGCCGCCCGGGAAGATCATGCTGAGCTCGACGACCGGCACGGCCGTGCGGTGGGCCAGCATCACCTTCATGCCGTTCGACAGCGTGGCGGTTTCGTACTTGTCGAAGGTGGCCGCCGCGATCGGGCCGACCGGCGGGGCCGGCTCGCGCTTGCCTTCCGGCGTCGCGGCGTCCTGGTAGGGGTAGGGGGTCAGTTCGAGGGTGAAATCGCCGTCGGTCAGCCAGTCGTTGGCGGCCTTCCTGACGTCGGCCGGGGTGGCCTTCTTCCAGGTCTCGAAGGTTTCCTTGTAGGCGTCGGGGCTGCCGCGGAAGACCTGGCTCTCGGCCAGGATGTCGGACTTGCCGCCGAAGCCGCCGATGCGCTCGGCGCCGCGCACGAATCCGGCCGAACGGTCGACCTTGATCTTGTTGAGTTCGGCGGCGGTGGGTCCGTCGCGCAGCAGCGTGGCCATTTCCTCTTCGACCACGGCCTCGATCTTCGACAGCGGCACGCCCGGCTTGGCGGTCACCTGGATCTGGAAGGTCGAGCCGATCTCGCCCTCGGCCACGAAGGCGCTGACGGCGGTGGCGATCTGGTCTTCATAGACCAGGCGCTTGTAGAGGCGGGCCGTCTTGTCGGAGGCCAGGACGTCGCTGAGCAGCGACAGGTAGTCGGAATCGACCGAGCCGCCCTGCGGTGTGTTCCAGACGCGGTACCAGCGCGACTGGGCGACGCGGTCCTGGACGGCGGCGCGCTGGTGACCGGTGCGCTTGGCGACCCAGACCTTCTGGTGGGTGACGGGCGGGCCGGCCGGGATGGCGCCGAAGTACTTTTCGGCCTTGGCCTTGGCCTGTTCGACGGTGATGTCGCCGGCCAGCACGAGGGTGGCGTTGGCGGGGCCGTAGTAGTTCTTGAACCAGTCCTTGACGTCCTTCAGCGAGGCGGCGTCGAGGTCGGCCATCTCGCCGATGACGGTGTGGCCGTAGGGGTGGTCGCCGTCGTAGGTGCTGGCGGTGATGATGTCCCAGGCGATGGAATAGGGCTGGTTCTGGCCCTGGCGCTTCTCGTTCTGGACGACGCCGCGCTGCTCATCGAGCTTGGCCTGGTCGACGGCGTTGACCAGCCAGCCCATGCGGTCGCTTTCCAGGTAGAGCACCTGGTCGAGGGCGGCGGTCGGCACGTTCTGGAAGAAGTTGGTGCGGTCGGTGTTGGTGGTGCCGTTCATGTCGGTGGCGCCGAGCTTTTCCAGCGCCTTGAACCAGTCGGTGTTGGCGTTCTCGGAACCGTTGAACATCAGGTGTTCGAACAGGTGGGCGAAGCCGGTGCGGCCCTTGGGCTCGTTCTTGGAGCCGACGTGGTACCAGATGTTGACCGCCACGATGGGGGCCTTGTGGTCCTCGTGGACGATGACGGTCAGGCCGTTGGCCATCACGAACTTCGTATAGGGGATGTCGATGCTGGGCAGGGCCGGGCTTGCTGCGGCGGGTGTCGGGGCCCTGGCTTTGGTCGCGGCCATGGCGGGCGATCCCAGAATGAGCGCGACGGCGGTCGCGGCGAGCAGACGTTTGGCGAGGTGCATGGGTCCCCCAGGACGTTGAACTGGCGGAAGGCCGTGCCGTTCCGCGGATGGCGCAACCTAAGGGGAATGGGTGAGCGCAGTCATTACGGTTTTGTCATGCTGCAATTCCTCCCCCATCGGGGGAGGGGGACCATCGCGCAGCGATGGTGGAGGGGGTCACAGCCCAAGCCAGCGGGTAAACCTGTGGAAGCTGATGCGCCGGTGGGGACCCCCTCCACCACGCGCGTATTCGCGCGCGGTCCCCCTCCCCCGATGGGGGAGGAACTACGCCGGCGCGCCCATCGTCATCGGCCGCATGCCGAGATCGCTGAGCATCAGGGTATCCTCGTCCATGCCCGGCAGCGGGGTGGTCAGCAGCTTGCCGCCGACGAAGATGGAGTTGGCGCCGGCCAGGAAGCAGAGGGCCTGCAGTTCCTTGCTCATGCCCTCGCGGCCGGCCGCGATGCGGACCATCGATTTCGGGCAGACCAGGCGGGCGACGGCGATGGTGCGGACGAACTCGATGCCGTCGAGTTCCCCTTCGATCTTGATCTTGTCGCCCAGCGGCGTGCCGCCGATCGGGACCAGGGCGTTGACCGGCAGGCTGTCGGGGTGGGCCGGCAGGGTGGCCAGCTGGTGCAGCAGGCCGGCGCGGTCGGTGCGCTCCTCGCCCATGCCGACGATGCCGCCGCAGCAGGTCGACATGCCGGCGTCGCGGACGTGGGCCAAGGTGTCCAGGCGGTCCTGATAGGTGCGGGTGGTGACGACCGTGCCGTAGTACTCGGGCGAGGTGTCGAGGTTGTGGTTGTAGTAGTCGAGGCCGGCGTCCTTGAGGGCCACGGCCTGGTCGGCGGTCAGCATGCCCAGCGTGGCGCAGGTCTCGAGGCCGAGCGCCTTCACCCCGCCGATCATGGCGGCGACGCGTGGCAGGTCGCGGTCCTTCAGGTCGCGCCAGGCGGCGCCCATGCAGAAGCGTTGCGCGCCGCCGGCCTGGGCGGCCCTGGCGGCGGCGATGACGGCATCCGCGTCCATGAGTTTCGAAGCTTGCAGGCCGGTCTTGAAGCTGGCCGACTGGCTGCAGTAGCCGCAGTTCTCGGCGCAGCCGCCGGTCTTGACCGAGAGGAGCTGGGACAGCTGCAGCTCGGAGGGATCGAACCAGCGGCGGTGCACCTGGGCGGCCTGGAAGACCAGCTCCATGAAGGGCAGCTCGAACAGCGCCTCGATCTCGTCCTTGCGCCAGTCGTGGCGGGGCAGGGCGGGGTCGACGAACTGGACGGGGGCGTTCATGGGTGGCCTCGGAATGGGGTCAGGCGCGGACCTTGTAGTGCGGGGGAACGGGGAGGGGAACCCTCACGCAACGATACCCCCATCCTCCGGCCACCCCCGGAATGGCGGAAGGGAGATTGCGAGGATTTAAGGAGGCAATCGCGGCCGCCGTTGCTAGGGAGCGGACATGACGCGCCTGATAGCCCTGTTTGCCCTGTTGGTCGCCCTGCCCCTGATGGGGGCCGCGGGGCCGCCCGCGCCCGGCCTGAGCTACGAGCTGTCGCCGGTGATGCAGGGCGGGCAGCTGTCGGCGGTGGCCGTCACCTTGCGTTTCCAGGCCGACGACGATGGCGAGACCCGGCTGGTGCTGCCGGGCAGCTGGGGCGGCAAGGATCAGCTGTTCAAGCACCTGTCGGACCTGACGGTCGAGGGCGGAACGGTGCGGCCGGACGGCGAGACGTCGCGGATCGTCAACCATGCGCCCGGAGCGCTGCTGACTGTGCGCTACCGCGTCAACAATGGCTACGCCGGCGATCCGGATGCCAATGACGACAATCCCTATCGGCCTATCGTGCGGCCCGGCTGGTTCCACCTGCTGGGCAATACCTGGGTGGTGCAGCCGGACGGGCGCGGGCGGCAGGACGCGGTGGTGGTGTGGAGCGGCTGGCCGAAGGACTGGACCATCGCGTCGGATCTGCAGCACCCTGTGAAGACCGAACGGCTGACGCTTGGCGGGGTGATCGAGAGCGTGGCGTTGGGCGGGCGCGATGTTCACGTCATTCAGAAGAGGATTCCCGGCGGGACCCTGCGGGTGGCTGTGCGCGGCCAATGGCCATTCACCGATCAGGCCTTCGCCGGCGACGTGGCCCGAGTGATTTCGGCGCAGCGGGATTTCTTCAACGACGTCGAGGGGCCGTTTCTGGTCACCCTGATCCCGGTCGAGGCGCCGCCTGGCCGGCAATCGGTGGGCGGCACCGGGCGGGGCGACGCCTTCGCCCTGTTCTCGACGCGGGGCGATGTCGGCGACGAGCTGCGCGGCATCCTGGGGCATGAGCACATGCACAGCTGGATCCCGCGCGAGATGGTGCGCATGCCCGATCCCGAACAGACCGACTACTGGATGAGCGAGGGCTTTACCGACTTCTACGCCTGGCGCACCCAGGTGCGCGGCGGGGTGTGGAGCCTGGAGGACTATATCGCCGCCCTCAACGACGCCTTCCGCGAGTTCGACGGTTCAAAGGCCCGCGCCTGGCCCAATGCAAAGGTGGCCGAGGCCTTCTGGACCGATGGCGACGCCCAACGCATGCCCTACCGGCGCGGCGCCTTCCTGGCCATGCGCTGGGACGAGCAGCTGCGGCGGCAGAGCGGCGGGCGGATCGATCTCGACAACGTCGTACTGGGCCTGCGCAACCAGGCGCGGGCGGCGGAGACCTGGGAAGAGGTTCCCGAGGCGCGGCCGGGCCTGATTGCGATGATGAAGGCGCGCGGGCTGGACCCGAGCGAGGACATCGCCCGCTACATCGACGCCGGCGAGGTGCTCGACCTCGACGGCGCGTGGTTCGGCGGCTGCGTGATGATCGAGACGACGCAGGTTCCGGTCTTCGACCGCGGCTGGGACGTGCCCAAAACCTCGGCCAGCGGCGTCGTCACCGGGCTCGATCCGCAGAGCCCGGCCTATGCGGCGGGCCTGCGCGACGGGATGCGGATTCTCAAGCGCGAAGCCGGCGCGCCGGGGGACTCGCGGGTGGCCTATGTGCTGCGGATCAAGGATGGCGAAACCGAGCGGGTCATCCGCTTCCAGCCCGAAGGCCGGGCGAGGATGCCGCTGCGCACGGCGCGGCTGGCTGGGCCGCTGGACAGGGCCGGGCGCGAGCGCTGCCGCAAGGCAGTGGGCGGCATATAAGGATATCTTTATATCCCGGTTGCCCCCGGGCGGCGCGGCGGCTATAGACGGCGGCAATCATCTGATCCCGCAAGGAGCATTCCGTGGCTGACTACATCGTGCGCGACATCTCGCTGGCCGACTACGGCCGCAAGGAAATCGCCATCGCCGAGACCGAAATGCCGGGGCTGATGGCCGTGCGCGAGGAATTCGGCAAGGACCAGCCGCTGAAGGGCGCCCGCATCGCCGGCAGCCTGCACATGACCATCCAGACGGCGGTGCTGATCGAGACCCTGCAAGCCCTCGGCGCCGAGGTCCGCTGGGCCAGCTGCAACATCTTCTCGACCCAGGACCACGCCGCCGCGGCCATCGCCGCCACCGGCACCCCGGTCTTCGCCCTGAAGGGCGAGACCCTGGTCGAGTACTGGGAGTATGCCCACAAGATCTTCGAGTGGCATGACGGCGGCTACCCGAACCTGATCCTCGACGACGGCGGCGACGCCACCCTGCTCTGCGTTCTGGGCCCCAAGGCCGAGAAGGACATCAGCGTCCTGGCCAACCCGCAGAACGAGGAAGAGGAAGCCCTGTTCGCGGTGATGAAGAAGTACATCGCCGAAAAGCCCGGTTTCTATTCGGCGATCCGCGACAGCGTCACCGGCGTGTCGGAAGAGACCACCACGGGTGTGCACCGCCTCTACCAGATGGCCGCCGCCGGCGACCTGCCGTTCCCGGCCATCAACGTCAACGACAGCGTCACCAAGTCGAAGTTCGACAACCTGTACGGCTGCCGCGAAAGCCTGGTCGACGCCATCCGCCGGGGCACCGACGTGATGCTGTCGGGCAAGGTGGCCGTGGTCTGCGGCTACGGCGACGTCGGCAAGGGCTCGGCCGCCTCGCTGCGCCAGGGCGGCGCCCGGGTCATCGTCACCGAGATCGACCCGATCTGCGCCCTGCAGGCGGCGATGGAAGGCTACGAGGTCCAGACGCTCGACGACAGCGCCGGCCGCGCCGACATCTTCGTCACCGCGACGGGGAACAAGGACGTCATCACCGTCGATCACATGCGGGCGATGAAGAACAACGCCATCGTCTGCAACATCGGCCACTTCGACTCGGAAATTCAGGTCGCCGGCCTGAAGAACTTCAAGTGGGACGAGATCAAGCCGCAGGTCCACCACATCGAGTTCCCGGACGGCAAGAAGATCATCCTGCTGTCGGAAGGCCGCCTGGTGAACCTCGGCAACGCCACCGGTCACCCAAGCTTCGTGATGAGCGCCAGCTTCACCAACCAGACGCTGGCCCAGATCGAGCTGTGGACCAACAGGTCCAAGTACGAGAACCAAGTCTACACCCTGCCCAAGCACCTCGACGAGAAGGTGGCCATGCTCCACCTGGCCAAGCTGGGCGCCAAGCTGACGACGCTCAAGAAGGAACAGGCCGACTACATCGGCGTGCCGGAAGCCGGCCCGTTCAAGCCGGACCACTACCGCTACTAGGCTCTGGCTATCGATTGATACGGATTGGGCGGGCCGAAAGGCCCGCCCATTTTCGTTGCGGCCCTTATTGGGCATGGCGCGGCGTTTCGCGGTCCGCTAAGCCCTTGGCCATGCCCATGGCGCTTCTCCTTTCCAGCCACGTTGCAGGCAGCCGCGTCGGCGGTTCTGCCCAGGCGCTGGCGTTGGCCAATTTCAAGATCGATCCGGTGCATATCCCCACCGTGCTCTACGGCCGCCACCCCGGCTGGGGCGCGCCGGGCGGGGCTCAGGTGCCCATCGAGGCCTTCGAGGGGATGCTGGACGGGGTCGAGGCCAACGGCCTGTTCGGCATGATGGACCTGGTCATCACCGGCTACTTCGCCTCGGTCGAACAGGTGCGGGCGGCGGGACGGGCCATCGAGGCGGTGCGCGCCGCGCCGCGCGAGGGCGCCTTCGCCCGCAAGCCCTACATCGTCGTCGACCCGGTCATGGGCGACGCCGGCAAGGGTCTCTACGTCGGGGTCGATGTCGCGCTGGCCATCCAGAACGATCTCGTCCCGCTGGCCGACCTGATCACCCCCAACGCCTGGGAGCTGCAGCGGATGTCGTCGCTCGACGTGCGCGACCCGGCCTCGGCCGTGCGCGCGGCCCGCAGCATGGGCCGGCCGGCGCTGGTCTCGTCGGTGATGCGCGGCGGCGAAATCGGCGTCGTCTTCGCCGACAAGCGCGAGGCCTGGCTGGCCGCCCACCAGAAGGTCGACAATGTGCCCAGCGGCACGGGCGACCTGCTGGCCGCCCTGTTCGCCGCCGCCATGCTGGAGGGCCAGACGCCGTCCTACGGGCTGGCGCGGGCGGTCGGGGGGCTGGCCGAGACCGTCGCCGCCGCCGGCATCTGGCAGTCGCCGGAACTGCCCATCGTCGCCATGGGCGCCAAGATCAAGAACGCCAGCCCGACCGTGCGCATGGAGCGGCTGGCGTGACCCCCGACATCCACGGCCACTGCGACGTCGCCTTCGCAGGTGTCTGGGAGGCCTTCGAGGCCAACTTCGCCGAGGGGCTGGAGCTGGGGGCGCGGTTCAGCCTGGTGCATGAGGGCGAGCTGGTCGTCGATGTCTGGGCCGGGCACGCCGACAAGGCCCAGACCCGGGCCTTCGACGACCGCACCCTGACCATGGTCTATTCGACCACCAAGGCGGTGGCGGCGACGATGATCGCCCGCTTGGTCGAGCAGGGGAAACTCCGCTTCGACCAGCCGGTGGCCGAGGTCTGGCCGGAGTTCGCCGCCAACGGCAAGGGCGCCGTCACCGTCGCCCAGGTCCTGTCGCACCAGGCGGGCCTGCCGGGTTTCGTCGAGCAGATGGATCCGGGCCTGTGGTTCGACCCCGCCGCCATCGCCGCCAAACTCGCCGCCATGGCCCCGATGTGGCCGCCGGGCAGCGCCAGCGGCTACCACGCCCTGACCGTCGGTTATCTGACCGGCGAGATCTTCCGCCGCGTCGACGGTCGTTCGATGGGCGTGGCGCTGAAAGCCGACATCTGCGATCCGGCCGGGCTCGACCTGTGGATCGGCCTGCCCGACAGCGAGCACGGCCGCACCGCCGAGTTCAAACCGCCCACGGCCCTGCCGGCCTTCGGCGAGGTCACCGATCCCAAGAAGGCCGCCTTCCTGACCCCCTGGGCCGCCCCGAACGGCCGCGGACCGGAATGGCGGCGGATGGAAGTGCCCTCGGCCAACGGCCATGCCACGGCCGAGGCGCTCGCGAAGTTCATGGGGGCCCTGGCCGGCGACGGCGACCTCGACGGCGTCCACATCCTGTCTCCGGCTGTGCGCGACCAGGCGCGGGCCCAGCAGATCAAGGGTCAGGACCTGGTGCTGCCCTATGTGCTGAGCTGGGGCGCCGGGTTCATGCGCAACCCGCCCAACATGTTCTTCGGCCCGGGCATCGGGACCTTCGGCCACAGCGGCTGGGGCGGCAGCTGCGCCTTCGCAGATCCGGACGCGAAGCTGGCCGGCGCCTATGTGATGAACCGCCAGGACGTCCACCTGATCGGCGATCCGCGCAGCCGCCGGCTGATCAAGGCGGCCTACGACAGCCTCTAGTCGGCGAACGTCACCCCGCCCGCGCGCAGCACCAGCACGAAGTGGCGGACGACGTTCCACAGCTCGCGCAGCCGTCTCATGTAGCCCTCGTCCCACATGGCCGAGTGGGTGGTCAGCACGCCCTCGGCAGTGCGCACGACGTGGCCCAGCGCCTCCAGCCGCGTGACCAGCCGCCGGACGGTTTCGCGCGGCATCTCCAGGGAAGCGGCGAGGGCCGAGACGCTGACCGGCCGGCGCAGCACGTCCGGCGGGGCCTCGTCGTCGCCGTAGAAGGCGTTGAGGCGCTCGTCGTTGAGGATGTGGCGGACGTTGGCCTGGATGACGCCGGTGTAGGCCCGGATCAGCGGCATGTCGTTCTCGAAGTCCCGCGCCGACGCCTCGGCCCAGCGCAGCATGTAGCGGTCCATGACCCGTTCGACGTAGAGCGGCGGGTCGCGGGCGGCCAGGGCGGTGTCGTGCGGGTCGACATGCGGCAGGTCGAGCGGGCCCAGCTGGGCGAAGCTGACGCCGCAGCGGCGTAACAGCAGGACAAAGTCGCGGGTGTGGGCGTTGAGTTCGCGCCGCCGGGTCTGCATCGCCTGCCCCTCGGCGGCGGACAGCGGGATGACGATCCCCTCGGGGCCGCGCGTCGCCAGGCCCTGGCTTTCCAGCTTGAGGACGAAGCGGCGGGTGGTTTCGCGCGACAGCCCCAGGGAGTTGGCGACGGCGGAGATGGAGATCGGCCGGCGTTGGGCCTCGTCGCCGCCGGGCGCGAGGCCGGCGACATTGGCCTGGCGGATGGCCAGGAAAACCATGGCCAGCTCGATGTCGCCGCCGAAGGGGCGGGCTCCGGCGGCGGTCCATTGCAGGACGAACTCGCCCAGCGCCCGCCCGACGATGCGCAGCTTGTCCTGCTGCATCTGGCTAGGCGACGGACTGCCGGGCCGTCCGGCCGGCGAAGGGGGCGCCGGCGGCGCGCAGGATCAGCACGAACTGGCGGATGTTGGGATAGAGGTCGATCACCCGCTGGATGCAGAACTGCAGGTGTTCGCCCTCCATATGGGCCAGGATGCCGGTCGGCTTGCGGTCGACGTAGCCGCGGGCCTCCAGCTTGGCGACGAAGCGGCGGGTGGTCTCGCGCGGCATCGCCGTCATGGCGGCCAGGGCGTTGATCGAGATCGGTCGCCGCAGGGCCTCGGGCGGCGGGGTGAAGCCGCCGTAGAAGGCGTTCAGCCGGGCGTCCTGCAGCACCGGCCGCTCGTTGGCCAGCAACACGGCGGTGTGGACCAGCATCAGCCGCAGGTCGCCGTCGAAGTCGCGGATGGCGCTCTCGACCCAGCGCAGGATGAAGCGGTCGTAGGTGCGGCCGACCAGCACGGCCAGTTCGACCGGGCCGGGCTCCGGTCCCGGCGGGGGCAGGTCGGGGCCGTCCTCCTGGGCGAAGTCGATGTTCGCCGCCCGCAGATGGCCGACGAAGCGTTCGACGATCTCGTAGAGCTCCTGGCGGGCGGCCAGGGCGGCAGGCCCTTCCTCGAGCCGGGAAGGGGCCACAAGGCCGTCGGCGACGCGCTCGATCAGGCCCTTGGCCTCCAGGGTGATGACATGGCGGCGCGTGGTCTCGCGCGAGACGCCGAGCGACTGGGAGACGGCGGTGGTCGAGATGGGGCGCGGCGGTCCGTCCCAGCCGGCCGGGCAGTTGGCCTGCTGGATGGCGACCAGCAGCACGGCCGGTTCGAACTCACCGTCGAACGGCCGGGCGATGGCCTGAATCCACTGCAGGACCATTTCGCCGAAGGCCCGCGCCACGGCGCGATGCTTGATCGCGTCATCGAGCATGGCTGGACGATAACATGGTTACGCCATAGGCGCGAAGGGTCAGGCGACAGCCAGGGCCGCGGCGATCTGTTCCTCGATGACGGTGAACTTCGAGCGACCGCGGATCTCGTCCAGCGGGGCCGCCGTGCCGTTGACCAGGTAGGTCATGCCCCGGCCCGTGCCCGGCTCGACCCACAGGCCGGAAACCAGGCCATAGGCGTCGCCGGCGTGGCCGATCCAGCCGGCGCAGCCGGGGAACAGGCTGTCACCGCCGGCCTCGGTGAGGATCTGCATGCCGAGGCCGTAGGCGAGGATCGCGCCGCCGTAGGCGTCGCCGTTGGGCCCCTTTCCGCTCGAGGGGGCGCCGTCGTAGCGCCAGACGGGCGTGGCCATCAGCTTGACGGTCTCGGGGCGCAGCAGGCGCACGCCGTCGACCTGGCCGCCGCCGGCGATCAGCCGGGCGATGACCTCCAGGTCGCGGGCGCTGGCGCGCAGGCCGCCCTGCGGTGAGAAGACGAAGCCGTTGCCGCCCTCGTACTCGTCAGGGACCAGGCGCAGCACTTCGCCCTCCGGCGAGCGGGTGACCAGGATCTCGGGGTCTTTGGGGATGGCGGCGTCGAACTGGGCCTGCCAGGGGCCGGCGGCGTTCCAGGGGCCCTCGTCGGACGGCGCCTTGCGGTAGAGGGTGGCGCCGTAGTTGCGCAGTTTCTGGGGGACGCCCGACCAGTTGTAGCCGCACTGAAGGCCCAGGGGCTCGAACACCCGCCGGCTCATGTAGAGGTCGAAGCGCATGCCGATCATCCGCTCGATCAGCTGGGCGATGACGGCGAAGTTGACGTCGGCGTAGGCGAAGTATTGGCCGGGCGGTTCGGTGGCCGGGCCGAACCAGGCGCCGTTGTCCCACTGCTTGCCGGTCGGGGTCAGGGCGTCGGACAGCTGGCGGCCGAGGCCGACCGGATAACTGGGGCCATTGCGCAGGCCGCTGGTGTGGCTGAGCAGCATGCGCGGGGTGATCGGCGTGTCGGGGAACAGTGGATGGCGCAGGGTGAAGCGGAGGAGTTCGGAGACGTCCTCGTCGAGGCCGATGCGCTCCTGCTGCTGCAGCATCATGAAGCCGATGGCGGCGACCAGCTTGGAGATGGAGGCGATGCGCATGGGGGACTCGGTGCGCATGATCCGGCCGCTGTCGAGGCCGTCGACGGCGTAGCCGCCGGCCTTGGCGAGGACGGCGGTCTGGTCGGCCTTGCGGAAGGCGATGGCGGCGTAGCCGGGGATGGCGCGTTTCGGGTCGCCGCCGCCGGTCAGCAGGCGGGCGAAGGGGTCGTCCTGGGCGAAAGCGGGGGAGGCCGCGGCGGCGGCGGCCGTCGCCATCAGGGTCCGTCTGGAAATCACGCTCGGGGCCTCCGTGTTGAAGTGACCATACACAGTTCCTCCCCCATCGGGGGAGGGGGACCGTC
>JAQGIK010000023.1 GCA_028291265.1 Caulobacter sp.
GCTGCCCGAGGAGGTTCGCGCCAGGTACGACGTCTCCAGCATGAGCTCGGCCGTCCACGCCGCGGCCCCCTGCCCGGTGCCGGTCAAGGAGCAGATGATCGCCTGGTGGGGCCCGGTGATCCACGAGTACTACGCCGGCACCGAGGGCAACGGTTTCTGTTACATCGGCTCTGCCGACTGGCTGGCCCACAAGGGCTCGGTCGGCAAGGCGGTGCTGGGGACCTTGCGCATCTGCGACGAGGAGGGCGACGCCCTGCCGGCCCGCGCCGAGGGACAGGTCTATTTCGCCGACGGCCCGCCGATCAACTACCACAACGACCCGCAGAAGACGGCCGACAGCTACAACAAGCACGGCTGGACCAGCCTGGGCGATGTCGGCTGGATGGACGAGGAGGGCTTCCTCTACCTGACCGACCGCAAGAGTTTCATGATCATCTCGGGCGGGGTGAACATCTATCCGCAGGAGATCGAGAACCTGCTGGTCACCCACCCCAAGGTCACCGACGTGGCCGTGGTCGGCGGGCCCCACGAGGAGATGGGCGAGCAGGTCATCGCCGTCATCCAGCCGGCCACCGGCAAGGGCGATCCGGAGTTGGCGGCCGAGCTGCTGGCCTTCTGCCGCGCCAACCTCAGCCATGTGAAGACGCCGCGCCTCATCGAGTTCATGGAGGAGCTGCCGCGCCACCCGACCGGCAAGCTCTACAAGCGGCTGATCCGCGACGCCTACTGGGGCAAGACAGACGGCAAGATCGTCTGATCTGTACAGGGCCGTCAAATCGGCGGCCTATGCCCGGTGTGAGTTGTCGCCAGTGGAATCAGCGTCGTGACGCGTGAGGAAGCCAACGCCCTGGTGATGGGCCTGCTGTCGCATCCGGAGCTCGACCGGATCCAGGGCCTGCCGAACTTTGGCGCGGTTTCGCTGCGGGCCATGGACGGCTGGGCGCCGCACGCCGAGGACAGCCAGTCGATGACCCGCACCCTGCGCGACATCGGCCACTACATGGCCGGCGTCTGGGCCATCCAGCTGCACCAGAGCCCAGGCGGCCTGACCCACGCCTCGCTGTCGGAGATCGTCGCCCCGATGGGCATGGGCAGCCGCACGCGGGTGCATGCCATGCTGGCCTATCTGCAGTTCATCGGCCTGATCCGCTCGGCCCCGAAGGGCGGCGACGGCCGCCTGCGCCACTATGAGCCGACCGCCGGCCTGACCACCCTGTTCCGGGCCCGCTTCCGGCGTGAGCTGACCATCCTCGCCGACCTGGTCCCGGGCATGACCGACACCCTGGCGCTTTGGGACGAACCCGGCGTCTTCGAAGGCTTCGTCAGCGCCCACGGCCGGTTCATGAGCGCCAGTTTTTCGACCTACGACCCGGAGGCCTCGAACCTCGATGTCTTCTCCCACCGCAACGCCGGCCTGATCATCCTGGGCCAGCTGGTGACGGCGGCCCATCGGCCGGGCGATCCCTTCCCGCCGCCGGGACCGGTGCACCTGAACATCTCCGAAATCGCCCGGCTCTCGGGCGTGTCGCGGGCCCATGTGCGCGGCGTGCTGAAGGCCGGCGAGGCCAAGGGTTTCCTCATCACGCAGCCGGACAGCGTCACCGCCTTCTCGCCCGAGTTGCGGCACAACATTGAACATCTCATGGCTGGCTATACTTTGAGCCTTGGCTGGTGTGCGCGGGAAGCCATCAAAACACGCCCATAATGGGCCTGTAATATTTTTGAACGATTTCGTTTCCACTTCGGATTCTTCGCGTTATCTCTGCGGATTAACGACGTTCACCTGAAAGCGGGCGTCGGACTCTTTCCCTAGCGGAAAGCATCGTGCGTCTGTGTCAGTAGAGTTGGAATTTGCGTGAGCGCTGAACTCGGCAGGGAAACCGCCGGCCAGATGGCCGCGCTGGTCTTCGATGTTCTGGCCCAGGACAGCCTCGACGCCATGATCGCCGACCCGCGGTTCGGCGAGGTCAGCTTGGTGTTGCTGGACAACTGGGGTCCGCACGCCGAGGACGACGCCTCGATGACCCGCACCCTGCGCGACGTCGGCCACTATATGGCCGGCATCTGGGCCCTGGCCCTGCACGGCTCGCTCGAAGGCCTCAGCCACGCCAGCCTCAGCCGCCTGGTCGAGCCGCTGGGATTCGGCAGCCGCACCCGCGTCCACGCCATGCTGGTCTATCTGCAGGTCATCGGCCTTATCCGGCCGACCGCGGCCCGCGGCGACGGCCGCTACAAGCGCTATGCCCCGACGCCGGCCCTGGAGGCCCTGTTCCGCGCCCGCTTCCGCCGCGAACTGGCCCTCTGTGCGCCCCTGCTGCCGGACAGCGCCGAAGTCCTGCCCCGCTGGGACGAGCCGGGCGTCTTCGAAGGCTTCATGGCCGCCACCGGCCGGTTCATGGCCGGCAGCTTCCTGGCCTACGACCGCAAGGCCCCCAATCTCGACGGCATTTCCCAGCGCAACGCCGGCCTGGTGGTGCTGGGCCAGCTGGTGGTCATGGCCGGCGGCGGCTTTCCGCCGGTCGGCCCCGCCGAGATCAACCTCAGCGAACTGGCCAAGCGCAGCGGCGTCTCGCGCCAGCACGCCCGCAACATCCTCAAAGTCGGCGAACAGGCCGATTTCTGGCGCACCGGGGCCGATGGCCGGCTGACCTTCACCGAGGCCTTCGATCTGCAGATCCGCGTGCTGATGGCCTCCTACGTTCTGCATCTCGGCTGGTGCGGCCGGGAAGCGCTGGCGGCCGTCGATGCGCCTCAGGTCCGAAAGGCCAGCGGGGCCCGCTGACGCGCCGCCTCCTGGCTCAGCCGGTCCGCCAGGCGGCCGGCGGTTTCCTGAAGCACCCTGCCCCGGCCGGCTGGCAGGCCCGGCCGTCGCGCCCGCGCCCGCGCCTCCTCGACCACCCTCGGCGTCGGGCCATGCAGGTCGAGCATGTAGGCCATTTCTTCCAGCACGGCCGTTTCGAACCGGCGTCAGCGACCGAATCCAAACATGCGCCCCGCCCCTCCCGTCGGCGGAGCCTTACGCCTACCCAATCCGCGGGCGGGCCGGCAGTGCACATAATCGGGTGGATTCAGCCCTCGGGCCTGACCGGAGGCTGCTCGCCGACGTGCGCGCGCAGGCGCGAGGCAGCCTCCGCGATCACCCTTGCCCGACTGGCGTTCAGGTTCGATCGGCCAGCCCGCTCCTGCGCCGCCGTCACCGCCCGGGGCGTCGCCCCATGCAGGTGGAGCATGTAGGCGACCTCCTCGAGGACGGCTTTTTCAAAGCGCAGCTTGCGTGTCCGACCAAACATCAGCGCCTCCCGAGGGCAGGCTGCTTCATACTCAGACCGGGGATCACCCGGCAGTGCAAAAAACCGGTACGATCAGCCCTCGTCGATGCTGATCACCCGGCGCACGTCGTCGCCGATCAGGCCGATGGCCGAGGGGTTGCGCACGCCCGGCAGGGCGACGACGTCGAACAGCTCGCGCACCACGCCCTCGATCCGCACCCATTCGACGGTGTCGCCGCTCTCGGTGTCGATCACCAGGATGCCGCAGCGGGCCACGGCGTCGCGGCTGGCCAGCGCCGCATCGAGCGGCAGGCCCTGGAAGGTGCGGTTCTCGCGGGCCTGCGACAGGCCGACGAGGGCGTACTTGCCCATGAACGACAGGCCGCGCGCATAGCCCGGGCAGAAGGCCACCGGCTTGAAGGCTTTCGTATCGGGATCGATGAAGCCCAGCTCGCCGGCTCCGGAGTTGAGCACCCACAGCTTGCCGTCGTGGACGCGCGGCGAATGAGGCATCGACAGCCCCTCGACCACCCGCTCGTTGGTGGTCACGTCCATGATCATGCCGCCGTCCGAGCGGCGGTCGCGCCAGCCGTCGGAGACGTCCGAGGCCGAGACCATGGTCACGTAGCGCGGGCGGCCGTTCTCCATGGCCAGGCCGTTCATGTGGCAGCGGTCTTCCGGCGCCAGCTTGGTGATGAAGGGCGGCTGCCAGACCGGCTTGAAGCTGTAGCCCTCGCTGATCGTCGCCAGGCAGGAGAACAGGGTGTTGACGAAGACGATGGCGCCATCGGCGTCGAAGGCGATGTCATGGGCGTCGACGTCGCCGGTGATCCAGGAAACGCGCGGCGTGTAGACCGCATCGTGGACGCCGCTCATCTGGCCGGGCGGCAGGACGTTGTCGAAGCGGTAGATCTGGTAGTGGGTGGCGAGGGCCAGCTTGCGGGCGTCCGGGCTGGCGGCCAGGCCCATGCAGCGGGCGAAGGTGCGCTCGAACACGGCGATGCGCCCCGGCTCCTTGATGCCGAGCAGGAAGATCTTCCCGGCCTGGTAGGTGGTGAAGGCGATCGACGAGCCCATCCGCGCCAGCCAGTCGGGGAAGCCCCGCGAGGTGGTCAGGGCGAAGGCTTCCTGGGGCGGAGCAGCGGCGGCGGGGGCGGACGTCGTGTCGGTCATGGCGAACACTTGGCACAGCGGACGCGGGCTGACGAGTGGAAGAATTCGGTCCCTTCAATCCATCCCCCGTCCCTCGGCCGGCCCCGGCGCTTGAGGACGCCCGCCAGCCGTGGCACACCCTCAAACAACTGTTCAACAAAAAGGGGCAAGCGCCATGAAGGAAGTCGACATCAAGGACCTCGGCACGCTGGTCGGCCAGGAAATCGGCGTCAGCGACTGGGTCGAGGTCACCCAGGAGCGGGTCAACCAGTTCGCCGAGGCGACCGGCGACCACCAGTGGATCCATGTCGACGTCGAGCGCGCCACCCGCGAGATCGGCGGCCCGATCGCCCACGGCTACCTGACCCTGTCGCTGATCCCCTTCCTCGGGGCCGGCCTGCTGCGCGTCAACGGCGTCACCCGCGGCATCAACTACGGCTCCGACAAGGTGCGTTTCACCAACATGGTCCGGGTCGGCAAGCGGGTGCGGATGCGCCAGAAACTGCTGGCCGCCGAGCCCAAGGCGGGCGGCATCCAGATGAAGAACGAATGCACCATCGAGATCGAGGGCGAGGAACGCCCGGCCTGCGTGGCCGAAACCATCTCGGTGATCTACGGGGCCTGATCCCTGCTCACATCGAGACGTCTGCGGCCGCCTTTCGGGGCGGCCGTTTTCGTTCAGGCGGCCTTCGTCTGACCCAGCGGAGGCGGGCGCAGGCAGAAGCTGTAGTCGCCGTCGTAGGGCGTCGGCTGCCAGGCGGCGACCATGGCCGGATCGACCCCTTCGGCAAAACGGGCGTGGCAGTGGCCGTGGGTGATCTGTCGCTGGGCGCCGGGCATCTCGGACAGGATGGCGTCGATGGCCGGCGAGACCGTCTGCAGCCGCACCCGGGCGACGCCCAGGTCCTTGGCGTTCTCGACCAGGGTGCGGACCAGGGCCGGGATGGCATGCGCCTCATGTTCGGCCGGGGCGATCAGGTCGACGATGTCGAGGCAGGGCTGGTCGATCTCGGTCTGCTTGGAAAAGTAGGCCAGCAGGTATCCGGCCAGCCGCCCCTGATGCTCGTAGCCCAGCAGGATCGGCCGCCGGGTCAGGTCGGGATCGGCCAGGCGCCAGCGCAGGGTGGCCGAGTCGCGGGCCGCCAGCAGCCGCCCGTCCTCCTGCAGCCGCGCCCACAGGCCGTCGAAGCGGCCGTCGACCTCCTGCTCGAACATCACCCGCACGCCGGGCTGCAGCCGGGTCACCGATCCATGGCGCAACCGGTCGCTGATGAACCGCTCGCCCTGGGCCCGCACGCCGTCGAAGCCGCGCAGATTGCTGTAGCGCCACAGCAGCCGTTCGCCGATGACGCCCGGCAGGTCGACCCACCAGCTGTACTTCACATCGTGCGTCGCGGCCGGTCCGGCTTCCAGGCCGTAATGCCGATAGAGGCCGGATGAAATGGCGTTGGCGTTGAACAGATAGACGCCGAAGCGGTCCGGCTGCTCGGCCAGGGCCCGCAGCACCATGCGGCCGGCGCCCTTGGCGCGCGGATGGGCCAGGAAGGTGTGGCCGGTGGCGCCGCGCAGGACCTGCGTCCCGAAATGGAACCGCTGCACGAAGTTGCCGAGGAAGGCGGAAACCTCCCCGTCCATCTCGCAGACCCAGCCGGCCGGCCCGGGATCGCCGGCCTCGCGGGCTCCCGGCGGACCTTCAGCCAGCCAGGCCCAGCCGGCCGCGCTGCGCTGCGGCCACCAGGCCCAGTCGCAGAGGGCGTTGACGGCGGGGACATCGTCGAGCCGGAAAGGTCGCAGGTCGTAGGTCACAGGTGCTCCAGATCGGGGCGGCGAAGCGCCCTACATCGATCTGGAGCAATGCCCGTGCCGAAAAACCGGCCCTATGGTGAGCCGCAGGTTAACAGGTCACTCGCGGAAGCTTTTGTCCTCGCCGTGGCGCGCTTCGAAGGCGCGGATTTCTTCCTCGGCCTTGTCCTTGGCGTAGCCGTAGCGCTCCTGGATCTTGCCGTGCAGCTGGTCGCGCTTGCCGGCGATCTCGGTCAGGTCGTCGTCGGTCAGCCTGCCCCACTGTTCCTTGGCCTTGCCTGTGAACTCTTTCCACGAGCCTTCGATACGGTCCCACATGGGCTGATCCTTTCACGCTTGGATATAAAGCCGGCGTCGATCGCCGGCCGGACCATGAAAACCCCTTCATGAAGTGGTCCGTTCCGTTGACCCGCCGCGCCGGGTCGGGCCAAGGTCGCGGCCTGTCGCCGGAGTCCGGCCTTTCCACACCCCGGGGGTGTCTCCATATGAACCGTCGTGAAGTCCTGGCGGCCAGCGCCGCCGCCGCAGCCCTCCTTCCAGGTCAGGTCATGTCCGCAACCAAAGTCCAGCCCGTGCCCCCGACGCCCAAGAAGGAGCCGAAGGTCATCGAACAGCTCGGCCGCAAGCGGACCGACAACTACGCCTGGATGAAGGACGACAACTGGCAGCAGGTCCTGCGCGACCCGACCATCGTCAAGGCCGACGTCAAGGCGCACCTGACCGAAGAGAACGCCTACACCAAGGCCATGCTGGCCTCGACCGAGGACCTGCAGGCGAAGATGTTCGACGAGATGAAGGGCCGGGTGAAGGAGGACGACAGCAGCGTCCCCGCCGGCGACGGCGCCTGGGAGTACTACACCGAGTTCGCCAAGGGCGCGCAGCATCCCAAGTACATGCGCCGTGGCCGCAAGCCGCCCTACATGCTGGACGGCAGGCTGGTCACCGAGGTTCGCGCCGTCGCCCCGCCGCAGCTGTTGCTCGACGCCGACGCGTTGGCCAAGGGCAAGGCCTATTCCGAGGTCGCCGCCACCGCCCACAGCAGCGACCACAGACTTTTCGCCTACGCCGAAGACGCCCAGGGATCGGAATTCCATTCGATCTACGTCAAGGACCTGGAGACTGGACAGCTGGTCGGGACGCCAATCGAGGCCGGCTACGGCGACGTGATCTTCTCCCCCGACGGCGCCTGGCTGTTCTGGACCAACCGCGACACCGAGGGCCGCCCCAACAAGGTCTTCCGCCGTCCCGCGCGCGGCGGCGAAACCACGCTGGTCTATGAAGAGACCGACGAGGGCATGTTCATGGGCGTCGGCACGACGGCCTCGGACGCCTTCATCGCCATCGCCATCGGCAACCAGGAGACCAGCGAGGTCCGCTTCATCTCGGCCGACAAGCCGACCAGCGACCCCGTGGTCTTCGCCGCCCGCAACCCCGGCGTCCTCTATGACGTCGAGCACTGGGACGGCGGCTTCGTCATCCGCACCAACGTCGGCGGCGCCGTCGACTTCAAGCTCTGCACCGCGGAGGTCGGCAAGACCGAAGCCGCGAACTGGAAGGACTGGATCGCCCACCGGCCCGGCCACTTCATCGTCGGCATCGGCGCCTTCAAGGATCACCTGGTCCGCATCGAACGGGTCAACGCCAACAACTCCATCTTCATCACCAAACGGGCCGACAAGTCCGAGCACGCCATCGCCGTCGACGAGAAGGCCTATGTGCTGGGCATCGAGGGCGGCTTCGAGTTCGACACCCCGGTGATGCGCTACACCTACACCTCGCCGACCACGCCCCGGCAGTGGTTCGACTACGACATGGAGAGCGGCGCCAAGACCCTGCGCAAGACCCAGGAAATCCCCTCGGGCCACGATCCGTCGAAGTACGTCGTCGACCGCGTCTATGCCAAGGCCAGCGACGGGGCCGAGGTGCCGATCACCGTCCTGCGCCGCAAGGACGTCGCCCTCGACGACAAGGCGCCGCTGCTGGTCTACGGCTACGGCTCCTACGGCATCCCCCAGGAGCCGGGCTTCTCGATCCGCAACTTTAGCCTCGTCGACCGCGGCTGGATCTGGGCCATCACCCACATCCGCGGCGGTTCGGACAAGGGCTGGGGCTGGTTCCAGGACGGCCGAAAGTTCAAGAAGAAGAACACCTTCACCGACTTCATCGCCTGCACCGAACACCTGCAGAAGAACGGCTACGGCAAGCCGGCCAGGACGGTGGCCTACGGCGGCTCGGCCGGCGGCCTGTTGATGGGCGCCGTCGTCAACATGCGGCCCGATCTCTATTCCGGCATCATCGCCGCCGTGCCGTTCGTCGACGTCATCAACACCATGAGCGACACCAGCCTGCCGCTGACCCCGCCCGAGTGGCCCGAGTGGGGCGATCCCATCAAGGATCCCAAGGCCTACGACTACATGATGAGCTACAGCCCCTACGACAACGTCGGCAAGAAGCCCTACCCGGCCCTGCTGGCCACCGGCGGCCTGTCGGACGGACGGGTCACCTACTGGGAGCCGGAGAAGTGGACGGCCAAGCTGCGGGACTACTCGACCAGCGGCAATCCGATCCTGCTGAAGATCAACATGGAGGCCGGTCACGGCGGCGCCTCGGGGCGGTTCGACTTCCTCAAGGAGATCGCCCTCGACTACGCCTTCGCGGTCTGGGCGGTGGACAAGGGGTGGACGAAGGCTTGATCGTAAGGGACGCCACCGAGATCGACGCAGCCGCGCTGGCCGCCATCTATGGCGACGCCTGCCTGCATGGCTTCGGCACCTTCGAGGAGGAGGCGCCGGAGCCGGCCGAGATGGCGCGGCGCATGGCCGAGGTGCGCGACCTCGGTCTGCCCTACCTCGTCGCCGAGGACGGCGGCCGGGTGGTCGGCATGTGCTACGCCAAGCCCTTCCGGCCCCGCTCGGCCTACCGCTTCACCGTCGAGGACAGCGTCTATGTCGCCCCCGGCCAGAACGGCAAGGGCGTCGGCCGGGTCATGCTGGCCGAACTGATCGAGCGCTGCGAGGCCATGAACCTGCGGCAGATGACGGCGGTGATCGGCGACAGCGACAACGCCGGCTCCATCGCCCTGCACGCCAGCCTGGGCTTTGCTCATGCCGGGGTCTTCAGGGCGGTCGGCTGGAAGCACGGCCGCTGGGTCGACATCGTCTTCATGCAGCGTCTCCTCAACGGCGGCGATACCACCCCGCCGGCCAAACCCTGAACCCATGACCACTCTGCGCTCCCTCCTGCTGATCCTGACGGCGATGCTGTTCGCCTTCGGCGGCCTGGCGCGCGCCGCCGAACCGGCGACGTCAACGCCGCCCTGCCACGAGGCGCCGGCCGATCATTCGAGCAAGGCCACCCTGTCCATGAGCTGCTGCGTCGGCTGCATGCCGGCGCCGAACCTCCTTCCCCCGCCGGTCGGCGCCCCCATGGTCGCGATGCTCGCGACCTACGTCACCGTCAGCCCGACCCTGCTGGGCCGTCCGCTGGCACCGGACACCCCGCCTCCCCGCGCCTGATCCGATGCCTTCACGGTCGCCATGCGCGGCCCTTCGGATCATGATCAAGCCAACAAGGAGGAGGTCCCGATGACCTCGAACATTCTACGCGCCCTCTTGAGCGGCACGGCCCTGCTGGCCGTCGCCGGCGCCGCCCTGCCCGCCTTCGCCCAGACCCCGCCCGCCCCCGAACCCATGGACCACGGCGCCATGGACCAAGCCGTCGAGGACGGGGCCATGGAGGGCATGGACCACGGCATGCAGAGCCCCTACGGCCCCTGGGCCATGGCCCGCGACGCCAGCGGCACCAGCTGGCAACCCGAGGCCGCCGGGCATGGCGGCATCCATTCCAGCCTCGGCGACTGGATGGTGATGAGCCATGCCCTGCTCAACGCCGTCTACAGCGACCAGTCCGGACCGCGCGGCGACGACAAGGCCTTCCTCGCCGGCATGGTGATGACCTCGGCCAGTCGCGAGTTCGGCCCCACCACTGTCAATCTCCGGGCCATGCTCAGTCCCGACCCGTTGATGGGCTCGGAGGGCTATCCCCTGCTGCTGGCCGCCGGCGAGAGCGCCAACGGCGTCGATCCTCTCGTCGATCGCCAACACCCCCACGACCTGTTCATGGAGCTGTCGGCCAGTGTCTCCTACCGCTTCGGCGGCGACCAGAGCCTCTTCCTCTACGGCGGCCTGCCCGGCGAGCCGGCCTTCGGGCCGCCGGCCTTCATGCATCGCCCCGCCGCCATGGATAGTCCCGAGGCGCCGATCAGCCACCATTGGCTCGACTCCACCCACATCACCTTCGGCGTCCTGACCGCCGGCTACGCCAGGGGCCCGTTCAAGGTCGAGGCCTCCCGCTTCCGGGGCCGCGAGCCTGACCAGGACCGCTACGACATCGAGACCGGCGACCTCGATTCCACCGCCGTGCGGGCCAGTTGGAACCCTTCCGAAAACTGGGCCCTGCAGGCCAGCTGGGCCAGCATCGTCAGCCCCGAGGCCCTGGAGCCCGACGAGGACGAGCGGCGGCTGTCGCTGAGCGCCCTCTACAGCCGGCAGTTCGACACCACCAAGGTCTCGGCCACCTTGGCCTGGGCCCGCAAGGACCGGGTCCCGGGCGACACCTCCCAGGCCTGGCTGGTCGAGGGGGCGGTGCAGCCCGGCCCCTGGACCTTCTTCGCCCGGGCCGAACAGGTCGACCAGTCGGAGTTGACCCTCGGCGTCCACCACGGCCCCGAATACACGGTCCGCAAGGCCTCGCTGGGCGTCATCCACGACTGGTGGCTGAGCGACAACGTGCGGCTCGGCGTCGGCGGCCTGGTCAACGCCTTCGATATCCCGGCCCCTCTCTCGGCCAGCTATGGCGATCCTGGCGGCGGCATGGTCTTCGTCCGCCTGAAGATCGAGTAGTCAGGGCGCGTCGGCCAGCCGGCCGATGACCTTGGCCAGGGCGGCGGTGTCGTAGGGCTTTGTCAGCCAGGCGGCGTCGCCGCCGTCTTCCGGTTCGAGCTCGCCGGTGGCGAAGACGATGCGCAGTTCGGGCCGTAAGGCGCGGGCCTGGGCGGCCAGGGACTGGCCGCTCATGCCGGGCAGGCCCAGATCGGTGAACAGGATGTCGATCCGGCCGGCGCTCTCCAGCACCGCCAGGGCGCCGGGCCCGTCGACGGCCTGCTCCACGGCATAGCCGAGGGCGGCGATCATCTCGGCCGCCGCCTCGCGGACCAGGGCGTCGTCCTCGACCAGCAGCACCGTCGGCCGGGCGCCGCCCAGGGCCTGCATGACCTTGCGGGCCAGCGCCTCGCGGCCATAGGGCTTGGAGAGCAGGTTCACCCCCTCGTCGAGGCGGCCGTGGTGGACGATGGCGTTCTCGGTGTAGCCGGAGGTGTAGAGCACCGGCAGGCCGGGGCGCAGCTTCTGGGCCCTGGCGACGAAGTCCCGGGTCTTGATCTTGCCCGGCATGATGACGTCGGTGAACATCAGGTCGATGGCCGCCTCGCCCTTGAGGATGTCCAGCGCCGCCGCCGGGCCGTCGGCCTGCAGGGTGGCGAAGCCCATGTCGGTCAGCATGGCCACGGCCGCCTCGCGCACCGCCTGTTCGTCCTCGACGACCAGCACCGTCTGGCCGCGCCCGGCCGGGGCGGTCGCCTGGCTGGTGGTCCGCACGACCGCCGCCTTGCGGGTGCGCGGCAGGTAGAGCTTCACCGAGGTGCCCTGGCCGACCTCGCTGTAGATCTTCACATGGCCGCCGGACTGTTTGACGAAGCCGTAGACCATGGAGAGGCCCAGGCCCGTCCCCTTGCCCTCGCCCTTCGTCGAGAAGAAGGGTTCGAAGACCCGGGCCAGGGTTTCAGGCGCCATCCCGGCCCCGGTGTCGGAGACCGCCAGCAGGACGTACTGGCCGGGCTTCACGTCCGGCTCGCGGCGGGCGTAGTCGTCGTCGAGGGCGGCGTTGGCGACCTCGACGGTCAGATGGCCACCCTCGGGCATGGCGTCGCGGGCGTTTATGGCCAGGTTGAGGAGGGCGCTCTCGACCTGGGCCGGATCGGCCAGCGTGTTCCACAGGCCGCCGGCGATCACCGTCTCGACCTCGACGCCTTCGCCCAGCGTGCGGCGCATCAGCTCGGCCACCTCGCCGACCAGGCGGCCGAGGTTGATCGGCTGCGGCTCCAGCGGCTGGCGGCGGGCGAAGGCCAGCAGGCGGCGGGTCAGGTCGGCGGCCCGCTCGGCCCCGTGGATGGCGTTGCGCAGGCGGCGGCGGGCCTTCTCGTCGGTGATGGCCGGCTCGATCAGCTCGAGGTTGGCGCGGATGACCTGCAGCAGGTTGTTGAAATCGTGGGCGACGCCGCCGGTCAGCTGGCCGACCGCTTCCATGCGCTGGGCGCGGCGCAGCTGGCCCTCCTGAGCCTCGCGCTCGGTGACGTCGCGGGCCGAGCCGACGATGCGTTCGACGCGGCCGCTCTCGCCGCGCACCGGCACCAGCACCGATTCCCAGATGCGGGTGACACCGCCCGGGAAGGGCAGTTCGTCGCGGGTGGCCAGCGGCGCGCCGTTGTCGACCACCCGCTGGTAATAGGCGCTGAGGGCGCGGGCCGCCGGGGCCGGGGCCAGCTCTTCGACCGTCTTGCCGCGCATGCGGCCGGCCTTCAGGCCGGTGGCGGCCTCGAGGGCGGGGTTGAGGTCTTCCATGGTGAAGCGGCCGTCTTCCAGCACGCCGATGACGAAGACATAGTCGGCGGTGTTGGCGAACACGGCGCTGTAGAGGGCGACACTCTCGCGCTGGCCGTGCTGGGCGGCGTCGCGGTCGGCGAGCGCCACGCCCAACTGGTGGTTGGTCCGCCCGAGACCGAAGATGGCCCAGGCCAGGCCGGCCAGGGCGATGGCCGCGAACAGCAGGCCGATCACGAAGCTGAGCTGTTCCTCGTTGTCGGCATGTTGCTGGCGCTCGGCGAGCAGATCCCGCTCGACGGCGATCAGGTCGCTGACCAGCTGGCGGATGCGGTCCATCTGGACCTTGCCGCGGCCCGTCTCCAGAAGCGCCCGGGCGGCGTCGACCTCGTCATGGCGGACCAGCTGGTTGGTCCGCTCGATGATCGCCATGCGCAGGCCCAGGGCGCGCTGGATCTCCTGGACGCGCGCCGTCTGACGGGGACTGTCGGCCACCAGCCGACGCAGGCGGGCGCCCTCGGTGGGGAGTTTCGCGTCGGCGACGAGATAGGGTTCGAGGTAGGTCTCGTCGCGGGTCAGGATATAGCCGCGCTGGCCGTTCTCGGCGTCCTGGACCAGGGAGAACAGGCCGCGGGCGGTGTCGAGCACCTCGAAGGTGTGGCGCTCCCAGCGGCGGCTCTCGCGCAGGGCGGTGACATGGGTGAAGGCCATGTAGGCCGTCAGCCCGGCCAGGACCACGATCAGGGCGATGGGAATCAGCAGGATCCGGTTGCGCATCACGGCCGATCGCTCCGCCGCTTCGCCCAATCCAACACTCCGCAACGCATAGGTCGCCTCCGGCCCAAGCCGACACGGCTATCAGGTCCCCCGGCGTTAATACAGCGGGCGGGCGGCGAAGGTCTCGAATGCCGCAGGGTCGCCGGCAAAGACGTTGAGGTCGACCGGCCCGGTGACGCCGTCGACCTGGCCGCGATTGTGGAACTGCCAGAAGGTCCAGGGCCGGCCGCCGAACGGCGGCATGACGATCTTGCGCTTCCACAGGGCCCGCCGGGGAAGGGCGTCGCCATAGGCCCTGTGGAAGTCGGGGGTGACGTAGAGCACCGCCTGGCGGCCGTAGCGGGCCTCGACGAGCGACAGGAAGGCAGTGAGTTCCCGGCGCAGGTCGGCGTCACTGGGGGCCGCGCCGCAGTTGCCGCCGAACTCCAGGTCGACGGCCGGCGGCAGGGCGTCGGGCATTGCCGGCACGGCGGCCAGGAAGTTGCGGGCCTGGTCGGCGCCGGGCCGGCAGAAGGTGAAGAAGTGATAGGCCCCGACCTTGAGGCCGGCGGCCCGCGCCGCCCGCCAGTTGGCGGCGAACCGGCGGTCGCGGTGATCGCCGCCCTCGCTGGCCTTGAGATAGGCGAAGACGACGTGGTCGGCGGCCACCGCCTGCCAGTCGATGGCGCCCTGGTGGTGCGAGACATCGATGCCGCGGACCGGATAGCGATCCGGGTCGGGCTCCCAACTTCGGAAGGCGCGCCAGCCGGCGAAGGCGGCGAGGGGCAGGACGACAAGGGCGAGAAGGAGGAGAAGACGGACCATGCGGCGCAGAAAGCAGCGCGCCCGTGCAGGGGCGTGGTGAGGCCGCAAGGAGACATGGAGGAGATGGCTGGGGAACTAGGACTCGAACCTAGAATGACGGTACCAAAAACCGCAGTGTTACCATTACACCATTCCCCAGCAGGAACGGCGCGAGGCCCTACGGGCCCCGGCAAGGTGGGGGGAGATAGCGCAGGCGCACGGCGGATGCAACGGGTGTATTTCACGTGTTGCGGCCCGCGAAGGGCTCCTCTATAAGCCCGCTCCTCAAGTCGGAGTGTGGCTCAGTCTGGTAGAGCACCGCGTTCGGGACGCGGGGGTCGCAGGTTCGAATCCTGCCACTCCGACCATTTTCCCCAAATCCAGAATTCGATGGCCGGTCGGGGGCCCAGTCGGTGCGCAACACTGGCTGCGCAAAGCGATTTGTTGCGCCGTCTTCATTTGACCGCAACGCGCCACCAGTTAAGCGTGGCGGCAACGTTCGGAATCCGGCCGGGCCGGCTTCCGAGGATTGGGGATATCGATGAAACAGTTCCTTCTGACCATCGCCGGCGTCTTCGTCGGCCTGGTGTTGTTCATGGTCATCATGCCGATGATTCTGATCTTCGGCCTCGTCGGCATGGCCGCCAAGAGCAGCGAGGGACCGTCGACGCCGTCCGCCGCCGTGCTCGAGCTGGACCTGCGCACCGGCCTTTCCGACCAGGATCCGCAAAACCCCTTCGCCGTCTTCGGCGGCGGCGGCCATTCGGTCATCGGGGTGATCGAGAAGCTGAAGGCCGCCGAGAAGGACGACAAGGTCAAGGGCGTGTTCGTGCGCCTGCCCGAGGGCGGCATGGCCCCGGCCGCCGCCGACGAACTGCGCCAGGCCTTCATCCGCTTCCGCGCCAGCGGCAAGCCGATGATGGCCCACAGCCAGGGCCTCTATCCCAGCGGCGCGGTGACCTCGACCTATATGCTGGGCGCCTCGACGGGCGACGTCTGGATGCAGCCCGGCGCCGCCTTCCAGGCCACCGGCATGGCGGTGGAGGACATGTTCTTCAAGCGATTGTTCGACAAGTACGGCGTCAAGGCCGACTTCGAGCAGCGCAAGGAATACAAGAACGCGGTCAATCCCTACCTGCACGACGACTACACGCCGGCCCACAAGGAGGCGCAGCTGTCGTGGATGGGTTCGATCTACCGGACCAGCCTGGTGACCGTCGCCGCCGACCGCAAGCTGACGCCTGAGGCGGTGGTCGCCGCCGTCGAGGGCGGCCCCTGGTCGGCCGCCCAGGCCAGGGACCGCCACCTGATCGACAATGTCGGCCAGGTGAAGGAAGCCTCCGACGCCCTGCTGGCCAAGGCCGGCAAGAACGCCAAGCTGATCGACTTCGACGACTACACCGCCAGCCCCAACACCGGGTCGGGCCAGACCATCGCGGTGATCGGCGCCGAGGGCGCCATCATGACCGGGGCCGGTGGCGGCGGCAGCCCGTTCGGCGGCGAACAGACGGTCTGGTCCGACGAGGTGGCCAAGGCCATCTACGAGGCGGCCGAGGACAAGGACGTCAAGGCCATCGTCTTCCGCGTCTCCTCGCCGGGCGGCTCGGACACGGCCTCCGAACAGATCCTGGCGGCCGTGCAGGCCGCCAAGAAGGCCGGCAAGCCGGTGGTGGTCAGCATGGGCACCTACGCGGCCTCCGGCGGCTACTGGATCAGCTCGCAGGCCGATTCCATCGTCGCCCAGCCCACCACCCTGACCGGCTCGATCGGCGTCTACGGCGGCAAGTTCGTGCTCGGCGACGCCCTGGGCCGGTTCGGCGTCGATGTGCGCGAGACCAGCGTCGGCGGCGACTACGCCGGCGCCTTCGGGACCGAACAGGGCTTCAACCAGGGCCAGAAGGCCGCCTTCTCCGGCTGGATGGACACCATCTACGAGGGCTTTGTCCAGCGGGTCGCGACCGGCCGCAAGATGCCGGTCGAGAAGGTCCGCGAACTGGCCAAGGGCCGGGTCTGGACCGGGGCCCAGGCCCGCCAGCTGGGCCTGGTCGACAGGCTGGGCGGCTTCTACGACGCCGTCGACGAAGCCAAGCGCTTGGCCGGCATCAAGGGCGACGTGAAGCTCAAGGTGATGGGCGGACCGAAGTCGCCGTTCGA
>JAQGIK010000046.1 GCA_028291265.1 Caulobacter sp.
TCTGCTTGGCGCGGGCCTTGCCCAGCACCACCGGATTGACGATCTCCAGGTGGCTGGGGTTGGCGGTCAGCGACAGGTGGACCTTATTGCCGTCGAAGGCGCGGTCCGAGGACGCGCCCATGTGATATTTGACGTCGCCCGAACCTTCGATATCGGAGGGCACGGACGAGCCGCCTTGGAACTCGTGGAAGATGACGTGATAGGGCTTGCCCATCACCGCGGCGAGCACGTTCAGGCGCCCGCGGTGCGGCATGCCGATAACGATGTCATGCACGCCGAGCGCGCCGCCGCGCTTGATGATCTGTTCCAGCGCCGGGATGCAAGCCTCGCCGCCGTCCAGGCCGAAACGCTTGGTGCCGGGAAAGCGCTTGTGCAGGAATCGCTCGAACCCCTCGGCCTCGATAAGCTTCTTGAGGATGGCGATCTTGCCTTCCTTGGTGAAGCTGATCTCCTTGTCGCGCCCCTCGATACGCTCTTGCAGCCAGGCCTTTTCGGCCGGGTCGGTGATGTGCATGTACTGGACGCCGACGTTGCCGCAGTAGGTGCGGCGGACGATCGACAGGATTTCGCGCAGGGTCGAGGTTTCCAGTCCCAGCACGAAGTCGAGGAAGATCGGCCGGTCGAGGTCGGCCTCGGTGAAGCCGTAGTTCGACGGCTCCAGCTCGCTGGCGTCGCCGGGGGTGATGGCGATGCCCAGCGGATCGAGGTTGGCCTTCAGGTGGCCGCGCATCCGGTAGGCGCGGATCATCATGATGGCGCGCAGGGAGTCGGTGGTGGCGGCGCGGATGGCATCGGCGCCGGCGCCGGGGGTCTTCACCTCGATGGCCTTGCCGAGCTTGGCCTCGACGGCCGGCCACTGGCCGTCCAGGGCCGACAGCCATTCGGGACGCGCCGCGCCCGGGCGGTTCGGCGTCCAGGTCGGCTGGGCGGCATTGGCCTTGATGGTCTGGGCCTGGTCGGTGAGCGTCGCGAAGAAGGCCTGCCAGGAGCTGTCGACGGAGGCCGGGTTCTCGGCCCAGCGGGCGTGCAGGTCTTCGACGTAGTCGGCGTTGCCGCCGTAAAGGAACGAAGTCTCGGTCAGGATCTGATTGATGATGCCTGCGTCGTCGGCCATTGCACTCGCGCCAGTTTGCGCCGCTCGCTCAGGGGCGGCTTTGGAATGGGGCCTCATATAGGCTGCCCACCCATGAATGGGGAGATAAACCGCGCGGATTTGTTGGGTTTTTTCACCATAAGCTCCCTTCTCCCGCTTGTCGGGAGAAGGTGGCCCGCGAAGCGGGTCGGATGAGGGCAGCACCGGCCCTCGAATATCACCACAAACGACAACGCCAGCGGTCATCCCTGACCACCGGCGCTGCCCTCATCCGTCGGCCATTCGGCCGCCACCTTCTCCCGACGAGCGGGAGAAGGATCGGGGGTTTCTTTAACCCTTGAGCACTTCCACCAGGGTCTCACCGAGCCGCGCCGGCGAGGGCGAGACGCGGATGCCGGCCGCTTCCATGGCGGCGGTCTTGTCGCCCGCGCCGCCCTTGCCGCCCGAGATGATGGCCCCGGCGTGGCCCATGCGGCGGCCGGGAGGGGCGGTGACGCCGGCGATGAAGCCGACCATCGGCTTCCAGCGGCCGCGTCTGCGTTCGTCGGCGATGAACTGGGCGGCGTCCTCTTCGGCGCTGCCGCCGATCTCGCCGATCATGATGATCGACTTGGTCGCCTCGTCGGCCAGGTACATCTCGAGGATGTCGATGAATTCGGTGCCCTTGACCGGGTCGCCGCCGATGCCGACCGCCGAGGTCTGGCCGAGGCCGACGTTGGTGGTCTGGAACACCGCCTCATAGGTCAGGGTGCCCGACCGCGAGACGACGCCGACGCTGCCGGCCGAGAAGATGCCGCCCGGCATGATGCCGATCTTGCACTGGTTGGGGGTCAGCACGCCCGGGCAGTTGGGTCCGATCAGACGCGACTTGCTGCCGGCCAAGGCGCGCTTGACCTTGACCATGTCCGACACCGGGATGCCTTCGGTGATGCAGACGATCAGCGGCACTTCGGCGTCGATGGCCTCCAGGATGCTGTCGGCGGCGAAGGGCGGCGGCACGTAGATGACCGAGGCGTCGGCCCCGGTGCGCTCGACGGCCTCGGCGACGGTGTCATAGACCGGCAGGCCGACGTGGGTTGTGCCGCCCTTGCCGGGGGTGACGCCGCCGACCATCTTGGTGCCGTAGGCGATGGCCTGCTCGGTGTGGAAGGTCCCCTGGCTGCCGGTGATCCCCTGGCAGATGACCTTGGTGTTCTTGTCGATCAGAATGGACATACGGGCTCTCTAGCCTTGAATTTCTGGGTGAAGGCGAAGGGCGCGGCTCAGGAGCCGCGCACCGCCTTGACGATCTTCTCGGCCCCGTCGCTGAGGTCGTTGGCGGCGATGACGTTCAGGCCGCTCTCGGCGATGATCTTCTTGCCGAGTTCGACGTTGGTGCCTTCCAGGCGCACGACCAGCGGAACCTTGAGGCCCACTTCCTTCACCGCGGCGATGACGCCCTCGGCGATGATGTCGCAGCGCATGATGCCGCCGAAGATGTTGACCAGGATGCCTTTGACGTTCGGGTCGGCGGTGATGATCTTGAAGGCCGCGGTGACCTTCTCCTTGCCCGCGCCGCCGCCGACATCGAGGAAGTTGGCCGGCTCGGCGCCGTACAGCTTGATGATGTCCATGGTCGCCATGGCCAGGCCGGCTCCGTTGACCATGCAGCCGATTTCGCCATCGAGGGCGATGTAGCTGAGGTCGTACTTGCTGGCCTCGATTTCCTTGGCGTCTTCCTCGGTCTCGTCACGCAGGGCGACGATGTCGGGATGGCGGAACAGGGCGTTGCCGTCGAAGCTGATCTTGGCGTCGAGGACGCGCAGGTGCTGGTCTTCGGTGATGATCAGCGGGTTGATCTCCAGCATCTCCATGTCCTTGCCCACGAAGGCGGCATAGAGCTGGCCGAGGATGACGCCGGCCTCCTTGGCCAGACCGCCGGTCAGGCCGAGGGTCTTGGACAGCGTGCGGCCGTGGTGCGGCATGACGCCGGTCACCGGGTCGATGCTGAAGGTCTTGATCATGTGCGGCCGGTTATGGGCCACTTCCTCGATGTCCATGCCGCCCTCGGTCGAGGCGACGACCGACACCCGGCTGGTCTCGCGATCGACCAGCAGCGACAGGTAGAATTCCTTGTCGATGTCCGAGCCGTCCTCGATGTAGAGGCGGTTGACCTGCTTGCCCTTGGGGCCGGTCTGGTGGGTCACCAGCACGCGGCCGAGCATTTCCTCGGCGTTGAGGCGGACTTCCTCGACCGTCCTGACGACGCGGACGCCGCCCTTGCTGTCGGGACCGAGGCCCTCGAAGCGGCCCTTGCCGCGGCCGCCGGCGTGGATCTGGCTCTTGACGACGAAGATCTTGCCGCCCAGCCGCTCGGCGGCGGAGGCGGCTTCGTCGGGGGTGAGGGCCGGGAAGCCCTTGGAGACGGGAGCGCCATACTCGGCGAGGACGGCCTTGGCCTGATATTCGTGAATGTTCATCGCTGGAAGGAGCTCGCCTTGTGCGGTGGGACGCCCGCCTCGATCACGGACGGGGGCCTTATAGGCGCCGCACGTTAGGGCAGGCAAGGCGTTGAAAATTCCCCTGCTCCGCCCAAACGAAAAGGGCGGCCTGTCTCCAGGCCGCCCCCACGCTGGTCCTGTAAGACCGGCTAGAACTTGTAGCCGAACCGCAGGGTCACGGTGCTCGGGGCGCCGTAGTAGACGGTGCGGATGCTGCCGACCGAGGAGAACTCCTGGCCGTCGGTCTTGTAGGTCTCGTCGCCGAGGTTCTGGCCGTAGACACCGACGTTGAAGTGACCGTCGGCGTCGGTCCAGACCACCCGGGCGTCGAACAGCCAGTAGTCGTCCTGGAACAGGCCGCCGATGCGGGTGCGGCTGTTAGTCAGGGTGTTGTCGACCGCCAGGGCCTGTTCGGACCGGAAGCGGGCCTGGGCGCCGAGGGTCAGATCGCCGGCCCCGCCGAGGTTCCAGCTGTACTGGGCGCCGTAACGCACCGTCCATTTGGGCGCGAAGGCCGGGTCCTGGAAGTCGCGGTTGCCGCCGGTGGCGGGGAAGCGGACGTCCTTGAAGCCCTCGTACTCGCCCGTCAGGTAGCCGACCTGGGCGTCCAGCAGCAGGCCGTCGATCGGCCGGATGCTGGCTTCCAGTTCGGCGCCGTTGAGTTTCAGCGAGCCGGCGTTGATGACCGTCAGCTCCGGGCTGGGCAGGCCGGTGCCCGGATCGGTCACCGTGCCCGACACCCGGGCCTGGAAGTCCTGGTAGTCGTTGGAGAAGACGGTGAAGTTGAACAGGATGCGGTTGTCCCAGAAGCGCGACTTCAGGCCGCCTTCCCAGCTGTTCATCTGTTCCGGATCGTAGGGGGCCTGTTCGCCCGGGTTGTTGGCCCTGCCGTTGAAGCCGCCCGATTTGAAGCCGACCGCGTAGCGGACGTAGATGAGGACGTTCTCGGCCAGCTTGTAGTCGACCGAGACCATCGGCGACAGGTCGTCCCAGGTCTTGTTCAGGCCGCTGAAGGCGAAGGCCGGGTTGGCCTGCAGCAGCGGGCTCGACGAGAAGGTCGAGGTGGTGCGGCTGTAGGTCTTTTCTTCCTCGGTGTAGCGCAGGCCGGCCGAAAGGCTGAGGGCCTCGGTGATGTCCCAGCTGGCGTTGACGTAGGCGGCCCAGCTCTTGGTCTCCAGGTCGTCGTCGACGGTGCGGGTGAAGGTCGGGTTGCCGAGCACCGGCCCGACCAGGTTGTCGGCGTAGGCTTCCTGGTGCGAGGTGATGTTCTCGACCATGTAGAAGAGGCCGCCGACCACGGTCACCGGGCCGCCCTCATAGGCCAGTTGCAGTTCCTGGCTGACCTGGTCCTGGTCGACGCCGACGAAGACGTCGCCGACTTCCAGCTGGGTGGCGTCGATGTCGACATAGTCGTCGGTCTTCAGCTCGCGATAGGCGGTGATCGACTTGAAGGTCAGGGCGTCGGTGATGTTCCAGCTGACCTGGGCCGACGTCCCCCAGTGCTCCAGCTTGGTGGAGTTGGGCAGGCCCGGGGTGACCCTGGCGTGGAAGTCGTAGGGGGCGTCGGTCGGCACGGCCAGCAGCGGCCCGCCGAACAGGGTGGTCAGGTTGTTGAGCGGCTTGCCGACGTTCAGCGCCGCGTCGTCCTTGTTGTAGTCGACGCTGACATCGACGCGCAGGGCGTCGGACGGGGTGAAGGCCAGGGCGCCGCGGACGCCCCAGGTGTTCTTGTCGTTGTACTGTTGGTTCAGAACCAGGTCGTGGACGTAGCCGTCACGCTTGGAGACCAGGCCGGTGATGCCCAGCGCCAGCACGTCGGCG